>CAZDTB010000542.1:0-3320 GCA_964508075.1 uncultured Planctomycetales bacterium | reverse complement strand
GGATCTCCAGAAACAACCCGGTCGGGATCAGCTTAATCTCACCCGGCGCGATCGTGATCGGCTCTTCATTGGCCGCGTAAAGGTCCAGCCCCGCGGAATGCTCCGTCATGTACTTCGGCAGCGGCAGATCTTCGAGGCCCGGTCGCCGCCGCACTTTCATCACCAGTTTCATGCGCCCTCCTCGTGGTGGGTCGGTCTTTGGCCGGTTGGCAGTATAGCCTGCGGCGGGCGTCTTGACATTTTGCCCGCCGGGGCGCGAAATATGAGGAGTTGGCTCACATACGGCCACACCGGCCGATCTTTCCGCGGGAGTGACACGACATGGACGACTCTTCGCCGGAGTCCGCCGACACGCGTGAGGCGTGCGACCTGGGCCCGTTGACGTTGGCGGCCGGCGGGGATCGCTGGCGGTTCACGCTGACCTCTTCAACCGAGATGATGCTCGAGTTGCCCCCGGACTATGAGCACTTTCTGCGAGAACGGCTGGAGCGTTTCCTGCAGTTGCCCGGGCAGCCGACGATCGAGATGGACTTGCAGGACCTGCCGGCGATCAGCAGCCGGCACCTCGGTCTGATGTTGTCGCTTCAGAAGACGCTGGCCGACCGCTGCGAACGCCTGCGGATCACCGGGATCAGCCCCGGCGTGCGACGGCTGCTGAGCCTGACGCGCACGGGTCAGTTCTTCGACATCGCCTGACCTCGCCAGGCAACGCCAGCTGTGTCCACGGTGATCTACGCTCGCGCGATCGCGCGCAGCTCCTGATCCTCGCGCAGCAAACGCAGGGCCGTGTGAATGTCTCTGCCGAACTGCCGGTCGACCTCCGCGTGCGGGATGTGTTCACGAACAATCTCGCGGGCCCGTCGGGGACCGTCTCCCGGGTTGAGCGGGTCGCGGTAGTCCATCGCCTGCGCGGCGCACATCATTTCGATCGCCAGCACGGTCTCGACCCGGTCGAGCACGTCGTACAGCTTCACCGCCGACGTGCCCCCCATGCTGACGTGGTCTTCCTGCCCCAGCGAGGTCGGGATCGAGTCGACGCTGGCCGGCGACGCCAGCACTTTGCACTCGTTCAACAGAGCGGCGGCGGTGTACTGCGCTGACATGAAGCCGCTGTTGAGTCCCGTGTCGCGCATGAGCAACTCTGGCAAACCCTCCGCACCCGACAGTAGCAGGTAGATCCGACGCTCCGAGATGTTCGCCAGATCAGTCAGCGCGATTGCCAGGTAGTCCAGCACCAGCGCCAGCGGCGCGCCGTGAAACAGCCCGCCGCTGATGGCGTCGGCCGCGGTCGTGCCGTCGCCCTCGTCACCGAACACCAGGGGGTTATCCGTGACGCTGTTGATCTCGCGCGTCAGCACCTCACAGCAATGGGCCAGCGCGTCGCGAAACGCACCGTGTACCTGCGGCGCGCAGCGCAGCGAGTAGGGATCCTGCACCCGCTCGCACGCCGCGTGGGATTGGAGGATCTCGCTCCCGGCCATATGTCGGCGGATGTTGGCGGCGACGGTCTGGGCCCCCGGATGCGGGCGAGCCCGGTGCAGCCGCTCATCCGCCGGACGCACACTGCCGCGCAACCCTTCCAGCGACATGCACACGATCAGGTCGGCCAGGTCGATCAGCCGCCGCGCGCGGACGGCCACGTTCGCCCCGTAGGCGGCCATGAATTGCGTCCCGTTGATCAGCGCCAGCCCCTCTTTCGCCGCCAACCGCAGCGGTCCCCACCCGTACTCCGCTTGAACGTCGGCGGCCGGGCGGAGCTCGCCCGCCTGGCCGACCTGCATCTCGCCCCACCCGAGCAATGGCAAGAAGAGATGTGCCAGCGGTGCCAGATCACCGCTGGCGCCGAGCGAGCCACGCGTCGGCACGACCGGCAGCAGGTCGTTATTCAGCCAGTCCGCCAATCGCCGAATCAGTTCCACCCGCACACCACTACGACCCTGGAGCAGCATGTGCGTCTTGAACAGCAACATCCAGCGGACAATCGGCGGCGGCGTGGCGGGTCCCACGCCCACCGCGTGCGAGATAATCAGGTTCTCTTGTAGCTTGTCGAGCAAGTCGGCAGAGATGCGTTTGTTCTTCAAGTGTCCGAAGCCGGTATTGATCCCGTAGATCGCGTCGCCACGCCTGGTCAACTCCTCGACCCATCCGCGGGCCCGCCGCGCCCGCTGCAACCCGGCTTCGGACAGAGAGACTTGCAGTGGCCGGTCGAGCGCCGCATCGAGCGTTTCGAGGTCGAGCGGCTGGTCCCCGAGTGTCAGTGCGCAGGCCGTCATGGTTGCTGCTCCTGCTCTCTCGTCCAACGCGAAACCGTCTCGATCGCGTCGGTGATAAACGATTGCAGGTCGGGCAACTGAGCCTCCGCGAAGCGCCGATCAAGCGCCGCGCGAATCTCGGACCGCAGACGTAGATCGTAGAAATGCGCCGGCAACGCCTCGTTAATCATGTCCACCTCTTCCACGCTCTCGTCGGCGAGCGTGACTCGGTACACCCGGCCACCATTCTCAGGCAGCCGGGCACAGTACACAAAGCGCGGGTCACGCCGTTCGTAGGGCGTCGACTCCGGCACCAGCGGAGGATAGGGATCGGGTCCCGGTAGGGCGATCCGCGAGACGCGCTCCGTGCCCAGCTCAAAACGAATCAGCCCCTGATTGCTCATCAGCATCACGATCGGCCAGCCGTCCGCCCCCGGCTCGGGCAACGCCTGAGCGAAGAACTCCGGCGGCTGCGGCAAGCCGAGCTGCTCCGCGATCCACAGCGAGGTCCACGAGCGCCCCGCGGTCGTGTCGATCAGCAGGTGCGGCCCGCCACGCAACGCCACGTGCACGACATGCGACGCGTGCGGCAAGGCCAGGATCATTCCGATCTCGCGCAGGTCCGGATCGGCAACGCATTCATGATGGGCCTTGATCTCCGAGCGCAGGAACTCGCTGTTCTCGCCGGGCTTCAGCGCTACCGCGGCAACCGCCTCGGCAAACTGACTGAAACGCGGGCCCAAGTATCGATCGAACGCGGCGACGTCCGCCGTGTTCAGATTCACCCGCACGCCGTCACGGTCTCCGTCCCGGGACATCTCGATCACGCGGCGGCGACCATACGTCCATACCCGCCCGCTGGACTCTTCGCGCCCGACCCACGGCCAGGTCAACGGATTTGGGAACCACGTGCGCGTCGGTCGGTCGGCCGCGGTCAGCAAGCTCGCGGTGGCATCGAAGTGCATCAATCGCCGGTCACGACTCAGGATCAGCCAGTGCTGCCCCGACAACCCCATGGGGACCGCCAGCACCGGCTGGCGCAACGCCGCGTGGTTGGCAGCCGACTCC
>CAZDTB010000541.1:0-3322 GCA_964508075.1 uncultured Planctomycetales bacterium | reverse complement strand
CCCAGGGTCAGACGTCCATAGAGTTCGCCAGCCGCCTCCTGGATGACATCGGCGTGGTGGTGACGCCGGGCATCGGCTACGGGCCGCACGGCGAGGGCTACGTCCGCCTGTCGCTTACGATCCCTGACGAGCGGCTGGAGGAGGGCCTGCGGCGGCTGGCAGGGTGGCGGGGGTAGGGGGCACGAGGAATGGCGGCTGACGCTGCAACGCAGCTAGACGACCAGGTCAGGCAGTATCTAGGGGCTGTCCGAAGCCAAGGCAGCCACACTGGGAAGGTCCTCCAGTTCATCTTGTTTCTGGAGAAGACGTTTCAGCTGACCAGTAGCGACTACGAGGTCGAAGAGCCGGTCGGGCACCTCCAGGTGCGTGGGCGGATCGACACGGTTATTGGCGACTCGCTGTTCGAGTTCAAGACTGACCTGGCGCGGGAGTTGCTGGATGCGGAGACACAGCTGAAGAAATATCTGGAGAGCTTTCACCACCAGAACCCGCTGCGCCGGTGCGTAGGCATCGCCACCGACGGCATCAAGTTCCGCGTGTACCAGCCTGACTTCTCGGCTGGGCCGACTCCTGATCTCCACCTTGTCGAGGAACAGGACCTGGCGAGGCTGTCTGGCGAGGACGCGGTATTGTGGCTGGACCGCTATCTGTTCCGGCGGACGCCCAAAGTCCCTGACGAGCGCGATGTGTCGGAGCGGTTCGGGGCCCGGAGCCCGACCCATGCGCTCACGCTCTCCGCTCTGAAGGAGTGGTGGGACACCGTGAAAGGCGAGCCATCGGTAGCGCTGAAGTACGAGGTGTGGCAGAAGCAACTGACTATCGTGTATGGGGAGGGAGTGGGCACCGAGGATCTGTTCCTACAGCATACGTACCTGGCGAGCATCGCCAAGCTGCTAGCTAGCGTTGTCTTCCCCCAGCCAGCCCTCGGGCGGGAGACAGATATTCTCACCGGGGCCTACTTCCAGGCGCTGGGCATCGAGAACTTCATTGAGGAAGACCTGTTCACTTGGCCGCTGCATCCGAAGATTCAGGTGGCAGCGGAAAGGTTTCTGCGTGGTCTGCGGACGCAGTTGGCCGACTACGATCCCGCAGGCTTTACTGAAGACATCCTCAAGGGGCTATACCAGGAACTGGTAGACCCGCAGATGCGCCACGACCTAGGCGAGTTTTACACGCCGGACTGGCTGGCGGAATATATGCTCCGGGAGACGCTGAACAAGAGACCGAAGTCCAGGGTGCTAGACCCCGCTTGCGGCTCCGGCACGTTCCTGTTCTTGGCTATCCGGCTGGTGGCGGAGGCCCTGAACAAGCGCCGGTGGTCAAAAGGCCGCATCTTGGAGCACATCCAGCGGAGCATCGTCGGCGTGGATGTCCACCCCCTGGCTGTTCTCATCGCTCGCACGAACTACCTCGTCGCGGCAGCGCCTCTTCTGCATGGGCGGCGGGGCCGCTTCCTCGTGCCCGTATATCTCGGCGACTCCCTTATGTATCGGAGCGTCGTCGGGCCGATGATAATGCCCGATGTGCCTGTTGAGGCGGACGGCGAGAGGCTGATGTTCCCCGACCGGCTGAAGGACGCGCCGGCCCTCTTTGATGAGGTGGTTGCCAACCTCGTCTATTGGGCGGAGCAGCAGGAGGCAGGCAAGGGCCCGTTCAGCAAGTATCTCCACGACAAGGGCCTTTTGGGCAGGGACAGAGCCATGCTGATGCAGTCGTTCGAAGCTCTCGTGCGGCTCTTCGCTGCCGGTCGCGACTCCGTGTGGCGGTTCGTGATCCGTAACCTGGTGCGGCCCTACATCCTGAGCAAAGGCGCACCGTTCGACCTAGTGGTCGGTAACCCGCCCTGGCTCTCCCTTCGCTACATCAAGAGCGCCGACTATCAGACCTTCGTGAAGCAGCGCATGGCCGCGCTGAAGATCAAGCCCAAAGGGGCGCAGCTAGAAACCCAACTCGAACTGGCGGCGCTCTTCTTCGCCGACGCGGCGAGCCACTACCTGCGGGATGGTGGGACAATCGCGTTCGTGATGCCGCGCAGCGTGCTGGTAGCACGCCAGCACAAGGAGTTCGTCAAGTTTCGCTTCGGCCCCTTCGGCGTGCGTTGCCAGAGAGTGGTCGACCTGGAGGGCGTGGAGCCCTTGTTTAACATTCCCGCTTGCGTGATCGTGGCCCGCAAGGGCGCGGGCACGGTGTACCCGGTCTCCTCCGCCGTCGTCTCAGGCCGCCTGCCGCGCAAGAACGCTAGCTACCAGGAGGCCCGTCAGCGGCTTGTCTTTGGCGACAGCGAGTGGGAACCTGGCGCTGCCCCGACGCGAGCGTCTTACTATCTGGACAGGTTCCGCCAGGGGGCGACCATCGTGCCGCGCCGCCTTTGGTTCGTGCGGCTCGTTTCTGACCCGCGTCTGGGCTTCGACCCCGCCGCGCCGCTGGTGGAGAGCGACGTTGGCGTGCCTGCTAAGCCACCCTGGCATCAGATCAATATCCGCGGCAGGGTCGAGGGTCGGTCCCTGTACGCCAGCGTGCTATCAACGGACATCGTCCCCTTTCAGTGCCTGCGCCTGCGATCGGTGGTGCTGCCCCTGGAACTAGAGGCCTCTGGCAGGCCGAGGCCGCTGACGGCTGCGACCGCGCGCAGTCGCGGCCACGCCTTGCTCGCCGAGTGGCTTGCACAGGCCGAGGCACACTGGGCTGCCCGCAAGACCGCCTCGTCGCCCGTGCGGCTGATCGACTGGGTCGACTACCTGGGGAAGCTGAGGGCTCAGTTTCCCCAGCGGAACCGGTACCGGGTGCTCTACACGGCGTCCGCAACCTACCTGGCGGCAGCCGTTCTAGATACTGACGGGGGCCTCCTGCTGTCCGCAGACGGGGGCCGTGTGCCAGCGGCAGGCCTGGCGGTGGATGCCAAGCTCTACTGGTACGCTACGGATAGCCGCGAGGAGGCGCTCTATTTGTGTGCCTGGCTAAATTCCCCGGCCGTCGATGCGGCCATCAAGTCACGGCAATCGCGGGGCCTGTTCGGTCCGCGCGACATCCACAAGCTGCCGCTCGAGCTCCCGCTGCCGCGGTTCAACCCGAAGGACGCGGATCATGTGCAGATGGCCGCTTGCGCCGAGGAGGCTGCGGCGAAGGCGCCTGGCATCGCCGCCTCTGTCAAGACACGGTCGCTGGGGGCGTTGCGGCGGGCGATCCGGACACACGCCGACATAGCGCCGGTCCTGGCCCGCATCGACGACCTGGCGCGCAAGATCGGCGACCTCTAGCCCCCACGTCGGGGCAAGCTCCTCCCCTTTTGCGGTATACTTGTGAGGGAAACCGCATTCTGTAA
>CAZDTB010000540.1:0-3326 GCA_964508075.1 uncultured Planctomycetales bacterium | reverse complement strand
GAGCAGGCTCGAATCAGGGCCCAGATTCGCGAAGAACAGCGGCTTGAGAAAGAGATCGAGCGCGAACTCAAACAGTTGGAGCGCGAACGTGCGGCTATCACGGCTGCGCTCGAAAAAGCCCTCGCGGAGGCCAAAGACGAGCACAGCGAGGAGGTTGAGCGCCTGAGGGCCAGATTGGCCGAGGCGGAAGAGAAGTCACAACGCGCTCTGTCGCGCGCACAAATGACGAAGTCTGGCCACGTCTACGTCATTTCGAACATCGGCTCGTTCGGCGAGAGTGTGTTCAAGATCGGCATGACGC
The DNA here is from genome assembly GCA_964508075.1 of uncultured Planctomycetales bacterium. Lineage (GTDB taxonomy): Bacteria > Planctomycetota > Phycisphaerae > UBA1845 > Fen-1342 > JALSRY01. The sequence goes on along the minus strand of CAZDTB010000540.1, from coordinate 3,025 downwards.
GGAGGCTCGAACCATCCGATCGGGTCAAGGAGTTGGGCGATGCCTCAGTCCCCTTCCCATTTGACGTGCACATGATGATTTCCTCGGACGATGCTCCGAAGCTGGAAAACACGCTGCACCACGAGCTGCACAAGCTGCGGATCAACAAGGTCAATCCCCGAAAGGAGTTCTACAAGGTGCAACTCCAAGCGGTTCGTCAGATTGTGGAACAAAACCACGGTGAAGTCGATTACGTTGTCGACGCGGAAGCCCTTCAATACCGGCAAAGCCTGGAGATGTCGGATGAAGACGCTGAGTTTATCGAGGGCGTATACGACACGATGAGCGAAGACGACGCAGCCACCGCAGAAGACGATTGACCGCGCAGGCCCCGTGCCCAAGCCGTGTGGAAACGGATGGATGCGATGTCCGGCACGGCAGGCCTCGTCATCAAAGACATCGCGTCTCTCTTGCCACGGATCGTGGTCCTTGTCACGAGGCAAATCCAGCCGTTACGGCTCGGCCATGCGTCACAAGCCTCTCCCGCGTTGCGGAGCTGGGCGGGGGCAGCTAGCCTGATCTGCGGACGAAAGCCCGGGGGAAGAATATGATACGGCAACTCAAGCACCACGCAGTCCGGGGGGCAGCGGTGAGATGACAGGGTCGCGTGCGAGTCAGGTGTCCGTCGGTTCGCTCAGCAAGCGCCTCGGGCTGCGGGCCGTGATCGGGCTCGGCGTGTGGGGGGGATTGCTGTTTGCGGCGGCGGGGACGTTCGCTTGGCCGCGCGCGTGGGTTCACTTGGCGCTGTGGCTGTCGACAGCGGCGGTCAACTTCGCCGTCCTGCTGCGCGTGAATCCGGCCGTGGTCGCGGCCCGGCTGAGCGGCAAGCGCGCCAGCGCGCGCTTCGAGAAGGTGATGATACCCTTCTTTTCGGCCGGCGTTGCGGCAATCCCGGTGGTCGCCGGTCTCGACGCCGCACGTTTCGGCTGGTCCAGCGCCCCGCCGTGGACGCTGTGGCTGGGCCTGCTGCTGCATGCAGGTGGTGATGCGATCATGGTCTGGGCCATGGCGGTCAACCCGTTCCTGGAAAGGACCGTCCGGATCCAGACGGAACGCCAGCACGAGTTGGTCACCACGGGGCCGTATGCGTGGGTCCGGCATCCGATGTACGCGGGCGGGATTCTCCTGATGCCCGGCATACCGCTGGTCCTGGGTGCGTGGTGGACGTTTGTCCCACTTGGGTTGCTGGCGCTCGGTTTGATTATCCGCCTGCTCTTGGAGGAGGCCCTGCTGCGGCGCGAGCTGCCGGGATACGAGGACTATGTTCGCCGCACGCGCTACCGACTCCTGCCGGGAATCTGGTAGCAGCTGGTCGTCTGTCGGCAGGCGTGTCACTGCCCCGTCAGGGCTCGCGAAACCTCAGCTCGGACTCGCGTCAGGGGTTCGGATGGTGCATACTCGCAGCCCAGAAAGGGGTTGCTTGCATGGCTCGTCACTACATTCACGCATTGATCGGAATCTCCCTGGTCGTTTCGTTCACGTGGATTCCCGCATGTAGACCGGCGTCGCCCGAAGGGCCGGCGAATCAACATGACGCCGACGCCGGCGCGGACGCCGGAGTCGACGACGGCGCGACCACTGGCGCCCCCGGCGGCGATGTCAGCATCGACGCCAGCCCCAGCGAGACAACGCACTCAAACGTCGGCGCCGTCACCGCCGAGCAGCTCCGGCCGGCGGACTTCACTTACGAGGGCGCGTTCCGCCTGCCTGACGACTTCAACTGGGGGGCGCGCGGGATGTGTTTCTACGGCGCCGGCAGCGGCGGGGCCGGTTCGCTGCTGGTTGCCGGGTTCGAGTTGCTTTACGACCCGGACCACCCAGGCGAATCTTGCTGGGATGCGAGCTGGGAGTGCGGCGCCTGGTTCGGGAAGGTTTCAATCCCCGCGCCCGCACAAGCCGAAAACTGGCATGACCTGCCCGTCGCTGCGTTCGTAACGCCACTGACCCAGTTCGACGGTGGCCTGGCCGCGGGCGTGCACCGCGAGTACGTGTTCGTCGAGGGAATCGTCCACGTGCCGCGGCGTGGGTCGCAAACCAGCGACAAGCTCTACGGCTCCCTGGTCTGCTGGTACGCCGAGGGCGTCTTCGGCGAAGACACCTTCCCCACTGTGTGGATGGCCAACAGGGACGGCTCGGACGCACGCGGCGTGTTTCATGTCGGCCCGCGACAGACGCCGTTCCACGGGCGGAAGATGGGCGCGTACCTGTTCACGGCGCCGGAGTGGTATGCAGACGAGTATCTCGGCGGCCGTACGCTGATCACCGGCCGGTCGCGCGGCACGCCAGCGGACGCGTCGGAGCCGGTGACGACCCGCGGCGGATCGCAGGGTCCGACGTTCTTTGCTTTCGCCCCGTGGGACAGTGACGACCCGACCGGCGATCTCGACGCGCTGCCGATGCTCTACTACCGCGTCAACTTTCCGGGCTGCGCGGGCCCAAACGTCGGCGACCCGGCCAATTGCGACTATCCCGACTTTACCATGTGCGACGAGTGGACCGGCGGCGCGTTTGTCGAAAACGAGACGCGGCGGGCGATCATGCTGCTCGGCTTCAAGGGGCTCGGCGAGAATTGCTACGACGAGCCGCCGGTGACGTGCAACGATCCGTGCAGCGATTCGCACGGCTATCACTGCCACCCGTACGAACGGCAGGTCATCTTCTACGACGTGCACAGCCTGGGACAGATCGCACGCGGCCAGGCCGATCCGTGGACGGTAACGCCGTACGAAATCTGGCGGCCGGCGGAATTCTACCTCGGCTCCAACACGTGCTGGAACGCCGGCGGAATGGCTTTCGACGTCCAAAATCGCCGGGTTTTCATGGCCGAACGCGGCCTCGATGGCGACACCAACGCCGTCGTGATTCACGTCTGGTCGCTGTGAAGTCGGCGGAGGCTTGTAGTATGAACGGTCCAGCTTCGATTTTCGCGGGCTCCTAGTGTAGTGTCTCACAAATACGATACCGTGGTGGGGCAGGCCTCCGTGCC
>CAZDTB010000539.1:0-3346 GCA_964508075.1 uncultured Planctomycetales bacterium | reverse complement strand
CCGCGGCCGCGGGCTGTGGGTCGGGATCGAGTTCCACAAGCAGGCCGGCGTCGCCCGCGACTACTGCGAGAAGCTGATGCACGAGGGCCTGCTCTGCAAGGACACGCACGAGCAGACCATGCGCCTGGCCCCGCCGCTCTGCATCAGCAAGGACGAGCTCGACTGGGCCCTGGAGCGGCTCGAGAAGGTACTGGTGTAGCGCTGGAAGCCGCGTCCGCCGCCGAGGGCGGACGCTACCCGCTCCGCCGAATCAGCACCGCCGTCAGGTCGTCCGCCTGCTTGCTGCCCTGCGTGAACTTCTCGATATCGGCGTGGAGGTCATCGATGAGCTGTGGCAGCGGTACTGCGGCCTTGCGCTGGACGAACTCGACTGCGCGCTTCTCGCCAAACTGCTCGTCACTGGGGCTGGCGGCCTCGTAGAACCCGTCGGTCAGCAGGACCAGCGTGGCACCGGGAGAGAATTTGAAGTGCTCCGGCGGGTCGTATTCGAGCTCGGGCAGCACCGCGAAGGGCATCGCGTTCGCGATCCGGCTCTCGACGCCGGCGGGCGAAACCAGGATCAGCGGCCCCTGCCCACCGGAGATGTACTCCAGCGTGTGCGTCTTCGGGTCGAGGATGCCGATGAAGGCGGTGACGAAGCGGTCGTCGCCGAGATCCTCGGTAAGCAGGTTGTTGACGCCGGCGGCAATCGTCGGCATGTCGCGCGTCACCGAGAGCATCGCCCGCAGCAGCGAGCGGCCCTGGGCGATGATCAGCGCGGCCCCGATCCCGTGGCCGGTCGCGTCGGCCAGGAAGACCGCCAATCGACCGTCCTCGAGCGGGATGAAGTCGTACGCGTCGCCCCCGGTCTCGTCCGCCGATCGGTTCCATCCCGCCACTTCGTAGCCCGGGACTACCGGGTTTTCCTTGGGGAACAGGCTCTGCTGGATGCCCCGGGCTACTTCGAGATCGCGCTGCATCCGCTGCTTTTCAGCGAACTCCTCGAGCAGCTGACCGCGATCCAGCGCCACACCGGCCTGGGCACTCAGCGCCCGCGCCAGCTCTTCGTCCTGCTCACCGAACGGCCGGTCCCGCTTGTTCAGCGCTTGCAGCACGCCGATCAAGTCACCCTGGATGTTCTCCAGTGGGAACGTCAACAAGGTGCATGTGTGGTACCCGGTCTCCTTGTCCACGTTCGGATTGAAGCGCGGATCAGCATAGGCGTCGGGAACGTTGATGCAGCACCGCTCCTGAGCGGCCTGCCCGGCGATGCCCTTGTCCACCGGAAAACGAATCCCCTCAACCCCTTTGGCGACCCGGCTGTACAGCTCGTTGGTCGCCGCGTCGTAGAGAAAGATCGTCGCGCGGTCGCAATCCAGCACCTCGCAGGTCGCCTCGACGATCGTCCCCAGCAGCACGTCCAGATCGTTCGTCACCGCCATGTGGCGGGCAATATCGAGGATCCGCCGCAGGTGCTCGTTCTCGTGTTGGAGTTCTTCGGCGTCGGCCATGTCGAGATTCGCACGGGTTCTTCAGAGCATGACGGCTTATCCAGCGTAAGCCCGGGGGTCCGTTTCCGCAATCAGATGCTGCCACGCTCCAGCTTGCGCACCGGTGTGAACTCAAGAATGAATGTCTTGCGACCGCGCCGGGAAAAGCGGATCGATGCCCGCGTCTGGCCCCCGCCCGGCCGAATCCACTCCACCGTGCCGACGCCGAACGCCTCGTGAGTCACCAGCATGCCCGGCTGCCAGTCGGCATACGGCGAACTCGAAGCGGACCGGAGCGCCCGCCCAGTGGGATCGTCCGGCGAGAAGACCGGCTCGTCATCAAACTCATGGCGGCGCTTGGAACGGCTGCGGCGCGAGCGCCGCATGGTTTCCTCCGGCGGGAGATGATCGTCGAGCGGCACGAAACCTTCGCCCCACTCTGAACTCGCGGTGCCCTCGTCTCCGAAGCTTTCCCGCACAGTAGCATCATCCGGAAGCTCGCCCAGGAATTGCGACGCGCACCGCGGCAGCAGCGCCCCGCGCAGCAGGCGTTGCCGCGCGTGCGACAAATACAGCCGCTCCTGGGCCCGCGTGATCCCGACAAAGCACAGCCGCCGCTCTTCCTCGATGTCGCCCTCGTGCAACGAGCGCTCGTGCGGCAGCATTCCCTCTTCGAGCCCGACAATGAAGACGACCGGGAACTCGAGCCCCTTGGCGGCGTGCAGCGTCATCAGCAGCACGACCCCGGCCGACTCGTCCACCGCGTCCTGATCGTTGGTTAGGGCCACGCGTTGGAGGAAGTCTTCCAGCGAGGGCTGCTCGATCTCCTCCTCGTACCGCTTGGCCGCGGTCACCAATTCCTCCACGTTCGCCAGCCGATCTTCGCCACCTTCGTCGCGCTCTTTCCGCAAGTCGGCCTCGAGGCCAGACAGCGCCAGCGTATTGCTGACGGCATCGGCCACCGAGCCCTCAACGAATGACCTCAGCTCATCGAGCAGGTCGACGAACTTGCGAACGCGTGACGCGGCTGCCGGTTTCAACGTCGGCACCGATGCCGCATTGCGCATCACCTCCAGCAGCGGCTGTCGCGCATCGCTGGCGGCGTTGACCAGGCGTGTGAGCGTGGTCTTGCCGATCCCGCGGGCAGGCGTGTTGACGATCCGCAACAGCGCGACCTGATCGGTCGGGTTGACCAGCACGCGCAGGTAGGCCAGCGTGTCGCGGATCTCCTTGCGGTTGTAGAACTCGACGCCGCGGGCAATCTTGTACGGAATCCCCCGATGCCGCAGCGACTCCTCCAGCCCGCGCGAGATCGCGTTGACGCGGTACATTACCGCGAAATCGCTGTAAAGGCGCCCCTGAGATTGGAGCTCGACGATCGCGTCGGCGATCCGCTCCGCCTCGTCGTTCCCCTCCGCGAACTCCCAGACGTTGACCGGCTCGCCCGCGCCCTTGCTGGTCCACAGGTCCTTGTGCTTGCGCTGCCGGTTGCAGCGGATCAGTTTCGACGCAGCCTTCAGAATCGTGCCGGTCGAGCGGTAGTTCTGCTCGAGTCGCACGACGACCGCGTCGGGATAGTCGCGCTCGAATTCGAGGATGTTGCCGATATCCGCCCCCCGCCAGCCATAGATGCTCTGGTCCGGATCGCCGGTCGCACAGATGTTGTGATGGTGGTGTGAGAGGTAGTTGGCGATCAGGTACTGGGCGTGGTTGGTGTCCTGGTACTCGTCGATCAGCACGTAGCGGAAACGGATGTTCAGGCGCTCGGTGATCTCGGGATGGTCGCGCAGCACGATGGCGACGCGCATCAGCAGGTCGTCAAAATCGACCGCGTTTCGTTGTTCCAGGAGCTGCTCGTACGCCTCGTACACCCGCCC
>CAZDTB010000538.1:0-3353 GCA_964508075.1 uncultured Planctomycetales bacterium | reverse complement strand
CCTGGACCGACCAATCGGGACCCCGCTCGCGCTCACGACCTCCCGTCCGTGAGGAAGCCATCCTCTCGATCCTCAGGTGACCCGAAAAGCCCGAGCGGGTCACGTACCGCCTCTCCCGCCACTTCCGCCACCTCACGCCATGAAGAAGACAACCATGAGAAACACCCCGGGCCACATCAGCAGCTTGAGAATTCGCCCGAACTTGGCCATGTTCCCTCTCCGTCCTGTCGCAGCGGCGCGACCCTCAACTTGGTTGTAGATCTCTTGTCCTCCTTTGGACTACGCGGGTATGTACGCTGGCCCACTTACGGAGGATTTCATTGGAGGCCCCTGGAGACGGTGCCTGAAGCGCGGGGCCGCTCCCGGCCTCCCGAACGCCCGGGCGCATCCGGCGGCCCGCCCGGTTCGAACCGCTTCGCCCACGTTCAGGCCCTTCTGGTCCCCAGGAGCAGCAACGCGACGCCGCCGATCAATGCGACGGCCCCCACGAGCGGGGGCAGTGGAATGGTTCTGGTGTGGTCGGTCGTCAGGTGCACCGCACCGAGGTCGACCGCTTTCTCCCTCATCGTGAAGCTGATTCCCTGGTATGCGAAGGCGATGACGCCCACCGCGATCAGGGCGATGGCAAGCAGTTTGTAGTTGTTCATTTGTAACTTGCGGCCTTCCACCGCCTAGACCGCTCTACGGCCCTGAATGAAACTGACCAGCACCGTGATGACCGCAAGCACCACCAGGATGTGGATGAACCCGCCCATGGTGTAGTTGGTCACCAGACCCAACGCCCAAAGAACCGTCAAAACCACCGCGATTGTCCACCACATCTGACCCGTCCTTTCGTCTTGCTCGGGAACGTGGCCGGCCGGCGCATTCCAGCGCCGACCGGCCGCCGACCGATCCGTCTAGTTATTCAGGGAGATCGCCTTGTCGATGGTCATGTTGTTGACCACGCTCTTCACCCCGTTGATGTCATTGACGACCTTGCCGGCCAGGTCCTTTTCGGCCGCAGATCCTGCCTCGCCCGCCAACGTGACCACACCCATGCTGGTCTGGACGTTGGTTTTGGCGGCGCTGGTCGACCGATGAAACAGCAACGCCATCTTCGCCTGCGCGGTGATGGAGGCGTCATCGATGCTCTCGCCCATCGTCGCGCCCGTCGTCTTGGCCTTCTTGGCGATGGTCATCTTGTTGTCTACCTCCTTCACGCCCTCGACGTCCTTGGCGTACTCGGTGGTCAGATCCTTCTGGGCCATGCTGTCCACCTCGCCTCGCAGCGTCACGACGCCGGCCTTGGAATCCACGTCCGTTTGGGTGGCGCTGACGTTCCGATGGAACAGGAGCGCCGTCTTCACCCTCGCGGTGAGCCACGCATCCGAGTTCTCGGCGGGCCGCTCGCCCTTGAGCTTCAGTTGGTTGTCCACGCTCCTGACACCCGGCAACCCGGCCACGGTATCCCCGGCCAGGGTCTCGTGGGGCTCCGCGGCGACCGTCCCCGTCAATGTGACGGCGCCGTCCTTGGACTTGACCTGAATCGAATCGTCCTTGAGGTAGGTCTTGAACACGTAGGACTGCTTGGCCGATGACTCGATCCGGTCATCGGTTGATTCCAACGCGTACACCGACACGGCGGTGAATGCCACCGCGGTTGCGATGAATAAGGCCACCGACGAGCATCTTGCTACCGGTTTCATTTGGACATCCCTTCCTTTTTCTTGTTCTTGTGCGTCGTCTTCAGATCAGGAATTCCTTCAACCTGCACGGCTGCCGCCCCGCAGGCCCGAAGTGACGGTCATCAGCACCGCACCGGGCCACGCTCGCTGTATACAGTGGCCCGGAGGATCTCCCAAACCTGTCCACGTTCCCTCTCCACGGCTTCGCGACAGCGCGAGCCTCGGTTTGGGTGTGGGTTCCTTTATCCTCCTTTCGTCGACACGGGTATGTACGCTGGGACACATCGGGAAAGGATTCTTTCTTCGAGGACGGCGGGAAACGGCACTTGAAACGCCGCGCAGCTCCCGGTGTCCCGGGCACCAGCGTCCGTTCGGCGGCCGCCTGTCGGGTGCCGTCGTACATCTTCGGTAGGGTTTGGCCCTGGCGCGGGGCCGGGTCGCACGCGGCACCTGGGGCGCCCCCCCGGGGTGCGTTGGGGACGGCCGGCGGAGCGGCACAGCCTCGCGCCGGATCGGGGCCCGGTTATGGGCTCCTGTATGGAAGCGGGCGGGCGGGAGCTGATTTGGCGGCGCCCGGGCTCCCGCCGGGGCGGCAGGAGAGGCGACGGCGCCTAACGGATCTCCGAGAGCAGGCGGTCGAATTCCTTGCGGACCACCTCGTAGCACTCGCAGACCCGCGCCTCCAGCCCCACCCGGTCGAGCACGGTGATGTGGCCGTGGTGGTACGCGATCAAGCCGGCCTTCCTCAGCCCACCGGCGGCCTCCGTGACGCCCTCGCGGCGGACGCCCAGCATGTTGGCGATCAGATCCTGCGTCATTTCGAGGTTGTCGGACGGCAGGCGATCGATGCACAGCAGCAGCCAACGACAGAGCTGCTGGTCGACCGAATGGTGCCGGTTGCACGCTGCGGTCTGCGCCATCTGCGTCAGCAGCGCCTGGGTGTACCGCAGCAACAGACGCTGCATCGGGCCGGCCCGATAGAACTCGTCTTTCAGCAGTTGCCCCTTCATCCGGTAGGCATGGCCAGCGCTTTGCACGACGCCCCGGCTGGGCGTCGTGTCACCGCCCATGAACAGTGAAACACCGACGATTCCCTCGCTGCCGACCACGGCGATCTCGGCCGATGAACCGTCTTCCATGACGTAGAGCAGGGACACGATCGAGGTGGTGGGGAAATAGACGTGACGCATTTGGGCGCCGGACTCGTAAAGCACCTCGCCGAGCGGCATCGGCACCAGCTCAAAGCTAGGGGCGAGACGCGTGTAGTCCTCCGCCGGAAGGGCGGCGATCACGTGGTTCTGGCGGGGATTGTGAGGGTCGGTCACGCGCATCTGGACAGACCTGCCGGTCGGAGGGGAGTCGCGTTTGCGATCGGCCGCATGCCCGGATTGCCGCAGCCCGGGAGAGGCCGCTCGGGGTGGTCGTGGCCAAGCCATTGATCCAGGCCCGACTGACGGACGTCGACGGTCTCGTAGAAGCTTCCGCGCGCGGTCATAACCTCTCCCCGAAAGTAAGTCCTGCCGAAATTTTAGCAACCGCGCTTCGATTTCGCACTCCAGAGCCCTTGCCGGCCACAGCGGACTCGCACAGAGGCCCCGCCAACCTCTTATGTATGAAGGACCCACAGCCATGGTTTCAACGCCGCCGTCAGGTCGTGACCCTCCATCACGAAGCATATAAGCCACT
>CAZDTB010000537.1:2324-3357 GCA_964508075.1 uncultured Planctomycetales bacterium | reverse complement strand
GGAGCACGGCGCGCTGGAGCGTCGCGATCGACCACAACGCCGCCGCAGATCACCGCTCCCCACCCATACGCGATCGGTTCCCCGATCGGGTCGACGACGGCGACCGAGGCCGAGGGCATCACCTTTGCTGACGTCAGCCGCATTCTCAAGCAGCGCAAGCGGACGATCATAATCACTTCGATCGTGCTGTACATACTGGTGGTGGTGGCGACGGTTCTGATCGGCAAGTACGCCCCGACGTACACCAGCGAGGCAATCTTCGAGCTCGAGCCCCCGCGGACCGGTGAGATCCTGCTGCCGGTCCAGAGCGAGGTCAACACCCAGTACATGGAGCAGTTGCTCAAGACCGAGGCGGCCAAGATCAGGAGCGTGGGACGGATGATGGACGTCGTCTCGCAGCCGGAAATCAAGGCCACCAAGTACTATGAGTGGTACGAGAGCAACGTGATGGAGGCTGCGGTCGGGTTGCAGGAGGATCTGATCAGCGCCCCGATCCCGGATACCCGCTTGATCCGGGTCGCCCTGGCCTGCCGCGACAAGCAGGAGGCCAAGCTGATCGTCGCCATGGTCGTCAAGCGCTATCAGGGGAAGTTCGAAGACGAAGCCGAGGACGATATGGCCGCGCAGGAGCGCGGTTTGGTCGACACCCTCGCGAAACTGGACAACGAGCTGGAACTGAAACGCGCCAACCTCAGGACGCTGCGCGAGGGCTCGAACATTCCGGCGATGGAGCTGCACCGAATCGAGGCCCGCAGACACGTCGTGGAGCTGCAGATCCGGCTCGATGAGCTCGGCGCCGCCGTCGCCGCCCTCGACGCGCAACTGCAAAGCTTGCAGCGTGTCGAGCCCTCCAAGATCCCGTTGACCGCCGATCAGGAGATGATCGTCGAATCCGACCCGATTCTGCGGTTCTGGCGTTCGCAGGTCGAAAACCTGGACGTGGAGCTGGAGGCGCTCGCCGAGCAGCTCGGGCCGAATCACCGCAGCGTGGTCGAATTCGACGATCATCTCCTGATCGGCGGTCAACGGGATC
>CAZDTB010000537.1:0-2314 GCA_964508075.1 uncultured Planctomycetales bacterium | reverse complement strand
CACCGCAGCGTGGTCGTCCAGCGACGACGGCAGGGAGGCTACTACGAGAAGGAGGTTGCCAAGCGCGATGAGCTGATGGCGAAGGTTCGCGCCCGGCAGATCGAGTTGCTCAGGCAGCAAAAGGCCCAGACCTACAGCATGCAGATTCGCTTGCAGGAACAGCTTGACGACGTCTATGCCGAGGAACGCGATCTGGACCGCAACTTGATGGCCTACCAGGAATTGGCCCGCGACGAAGAGCGACTGGCCGAGCAGATCGGCGAGGTCGAACTCAAACTGACCGAGGCGCGCCATGCAATGAAGGACCGATCTCGGATCCTGTTGCATCTCATAGCGGACCCCGTGGAGGCCATCGAGCCGACCCGACCCCGCTGGGGGGTGTACCTGGGCGGCGGGGTCTTCCTGGCATTGGCCGGCGGGATCGGGCTGGCGTTCCTGCGTGAACTGACCGACCAGGCCGTGCGTACGCCCGTCGATGTGGCCCGCTTCTGCCGCCTCTCCGTGCTCGGCTGTGTCCCGCTGCTTGATGACGAAGAGGCGGATGTGGACGAGATCGAGGACGCCGTCCGCCTGGCCCCGCATTCGCTCGTCGCCGAAGCCTTCCGCCGAACGCGCACAATCCTCCAGTTCTCGGGACCGGTGGAGTCGCAGCGCTCGCTGCTGATTACCAGCCCCAGCCCCGGTGACGGCAAGACCGCCGTCGCGATCAACCTCGCCACCACCCTGGCACACGGCAATCTGCGGGTCTTGTTGATCGACTGCAACTTCCGCCGACCGGCGATTCGCGAGGCGTACGCGGGAACCCGCCCGGAAGGGCTCAGCAACGTGCTGATCGCCGAGGGTAAGCTCGAGGACTTCGTCACCAAGACCGATCTCCCGACGCTGGACGTGCTTTCAAGCGGCCCGATGCCCCCCACCCCCGCCGAGCTGCTCGGCTCGGCGCAGATGCGCGCGTTGATCAAGGAGGCGATCGAGCACTACGACCGCGTCATCCTCGACGGCCCGCCCACCCTCCTGATCAGCGACGCCACCGTGATGGCGATGCAGGTCGACGGCGTGATCCTGGTCGCCCGGGCCGACGAGAACACCCGCGGAACCCTCAAACGCGCCCGCGAGCAGCTCGAAGGCATCAACGCCCGCATCGTCGGCGCGATTCTCAACGGCGTCCACATACGGGCCGGCGGTTACTTCAAAAAGCAGTACCGCGACTTCTACGACTACACCAGCGACGAGACCATCCCGGCCGAATTGCCCGGCCCGCCGAGCGACCCGGACGCCGATCCGTCGGACAAAGCCTAGCCCGGACTATTCACCGCAGAGAGCGCGGAGAGCGCAGAGCCCTGTAGGGCAGGCCCTTGGCCTGCCATCGGTCTGCGATTCCCTACGGCCGGTGCGGGGCCCGGCCGCTACGGGATTCGGCCGGCGGGGCCGCCGGCCGCTACGCGCCGGCCCCGTAGTTGGACAGCAATCTGAGCAGATCCCACAGATCGACGCAGCCGTTGGCGTCGAAGTCGCCGTTCGGGTCGTAGTTCGCGTCGCCCGCGCAGGCCCCGTACGCGCCGAGCAGCGGGGCCAAGTCAGCCAGGTCGACGTCGCAGTCACCATCGACGTCGCCGGGCAGGCACTCGCCGTGGTTCAGCAGCACCGAGACGCTAAAGTCCCAGAAGCTCGCCGTCGCCAAGTCGAGCCGCTCGTCCCCGTTCAAGTCTCCGATCGCAATGGAGTCAGCACCGTTGTGGACGCCGAAGTGCAGTACCGGGGCGAATGTCCCGTCGCCGTTGCCCAGCAGCACCGAGACGTTGTCGCTTCCGCGGTTCGCCACGGCCAGATCGAGCCAGTCGTCTCCGTTGAGATGACCGACGGCGACGGACTTAGGGCCCTCGCCGGCGCCGTACTGCGCCCCGGGGAACAACGGACCGCTTGCCGGCGCCGCGCTCCCACAGACCAGCGCAAGCACCAGCGACACGCCGAAACGAAATTGGAGGCCACGATCCGACATGGTGCCCGCTCCTTTCGGGCAACCCCCATTGGCATACCGGTGGGCATGAACCCACCTATTCTAACCCAGCAGAATCCTCCATTCCAAACAGAAAGCGCGTGTCTCACCGTGAGAGGGGTGCATGACAGAATTGGCGGGTTGGAATTCGCCGGCGAAGCGCAGGCGCGGGGGATGGCGAGGCGGAGTGCGGTTTCCGAGTTGGGCGGCGCCAGCTCCTGGGGAAGTCATAGCCCCAACAGCCCAGTCCCGTCTTTAGAACCCGCGGATTGCAGCCCTGAAAGGGCGAAGGTCAGTAGCCGGGGGCGCCAGCCCCCG
>CAZDTB010000536.1:0-3383 GCA_964508075.1 uncultured Planctomycetales bacterium | reverse complement strand
GACGAGGATGCGGAGCGGAGAGTTTTTCGTGGACATCATTGCTCGCTCGATTGTCCTCGCCCCGGCACTTTCCGCGACTGACTGCCGGAACGCGTTCGCTCCGGTCTTTTCAGCGGCCACGCCGGGAGGCGTTCGTCCTAGAGGTATCCGAGCTCGCGCAGCCGCTGCTCGATCTCCGGATCACACTCCCTGGGAGCCTCCTCGTTCAGCCGGCGCAATTGCTCGCCGTGCGCCTCCTGGAACTTGGGGATCAGCGGTTCGAGGGCGGCCCGCAACTCACGCCGTTCCGGCGCGTCGTCCTCGGCAAGGTTGTGCGTTTCTGCCGGGTCGCGCACCAGGTCGTAGAACTCCTCCTGCCCGGTCGTGTTCCAGATCAGTTTGTGCCTCCGGCTACGGACGCCGACCGCCCCCAACTGCACCAGTCCCAGCTCTTGCAGGAGGGGAACATGACACCGCTCGAACGCCCGCGTCGATTCCGAAATGGCGTATCGCCGCGGAGGCGGCGCATCGTCACCGAGTGGAAGCGCCTGGCCTTCTAACTGCTCGCGGATCGGATCGTTGCCCGCGCCGGCCCAGTCGAGGCAGCTCACTGTCAGATCAGTGTTCTGTACGACGTGATCGATAGCCGCGCCGCGCTGCCGCCGTTCGAGCATCGGCCCCCAAATCAGCAGCGGGACGCGGACGACCGTGTCGTATACGCACTGACCATGACCGAGCAATCCGTGCTCGCCAAAGTTCTCCCCGTGATCCGCGGTCAGGATCAGGAGAGTGTTCTCGAGCAGCCCCTCGGCCCGCAGGTCGTCAAAGAAGCGTCCGAACAGCCTGTCCGTATAGTGCAACGCACCGTTGTACAGCCCCTCGACGATCTTGAAGTCCAGGGCGTCCATCTTCACCGCCCCGCTAATCAGCGGCAGCGGATTCTGGTTGACACGCCGCGGGTTCCGGCCGGCGCAGTCCGGCAGGAACAATCCCCAGTGTCCGAACGGGGGCAGGTACAGCATGTGTGTTTCCATCAGGTGAACATAGATGAACACCGGTGGGTTACCGGGCTGCTGACGAATAACGCGGCGCGCCGCGGCGAACGTCTTGGCGGCGCCGCAGTCCGTCGTGCGCGTCATCAACCAGCGCAGCAGATTCCCCAGCCGTCCCTGCCACGTGGCCTCCAATGTCCTCACCTCTGCCGGAGGCTCTGGCTGCTCCGCGACGGCTTTCTGCTGGTCGCGTTCGGCCCGCGCTTGGTCCCGTCGGGCCAGATTGCCGGCCTGGCGCCGGCCACGCAACTCGGCGATCCACCGCCGCAGCGTCGGGAATGAACAGACGTACTCGTCGAAGTCCCGCGGCAGGTCCGTAAATGGCGAGACGTACGGGTTATTGCTATTTATGCAATGCGTGACGTATCCGGCCCGCTTCAGCGCCGCCGCCAAGGTGTGCAACTCCGGATTCAGCTTGTCACCGGTGACGCAGAGCCGGTGCGTGGAGGGGTACATCCCAGTAAACAGCGACGTGGTCGAGGTCAGCGTCTGCTCGCCGGCACTGATCGCGTTATTGAAGCGGACGGCTTCGGCGGCCAACTGCGAGATGCGCGGGGTAGTGGGCTGGTCGTAGCCGTAAATCGGCAGGTTCTGCGCTCGCACAGCGTCCGCCACCACGATCACAATGTTCGGCCGATCCTTCATCCTCTTCTGGATCCTCCGTTGCCCAGGCAAACGCTCTGCCCGGACGTAAGCTCATCACGGATCACTTTTCCTTGCCTCCCACACGCGGCCGGGCCGACAGGACCATTGCGTGGGTGCACCTTCGACGTCGTTCCGGCATGCAACCCACGGCTTCCCCGGTTTCTCCCGGCTAATCATACTCGTTTTGTCCAACGAATGTCAGGGCCCTGCGGAGAGCAGTACACCTCTGATCGTCTCCGACTCAACAGTACCGGCCTGTGGCCGGTTCGCATCGCGGACAATGGAGCGAGCCCCGCCGTGCGGGCCGCCTCTCACGCCAATATCGGGGCAGGCCTAACTGAGCGGGCCAGCCCCATTTCCCGGTTGGAGTAGCTCAGGTGACAGACGTTGGCATGTAGAAGGCCGCAAGCCAGATACAAAAACCGCATTTGCTCTATATCGACGCTGGACATGCTCCTGAGACCTAGGAACAGCACCATTACCAAGGGGGCAACGACCAGTAATCGATCTCGGGGACTGTCCTGCGGAATCTGTGCCAGCCCCCGCAACGCGGTGCGCGCCACAAGGCCGAAAAACAGAAGCAATATCCCTACACCCAGCAGGCCCTCCTCATATAACGCTTCCACGATGATGTTGTGCGGGGCTTGGGTGTCGTCTACACCCATATAGTCCATGGCGAAACTGCCAGAACCATGACCGACGAACGGGCGCGTCCACCAATTATCTCCGACGAACGCCCAAAGCATCGTCCGACTTTGGACGGCTGTTCCCCGCCCCTCGAAGAAGGCAGTCCACCGGGGGGCAAGTTCCCAGCCGCCGCGCGCTAATAGTGAAAAGACGCCGATCAACACCACGGGTATCAGTAGCGCGAAGACGAATATCGCCCTGCCTCGCTGCCGCGCACCCGAGAAAAGCGGCAGGAACGCGGCCGCGAGGAGCAGGTACAGGAGGCTTGCTCGTGAACCACTCAGGAGCACCGCAGCCAGGCCCAGTGGCAATCCGATCAGACCAACGTAGCGCAGGAACCTGGAAGCGCTGCCTTTGACGCTAAAAGCAGTCAACAGCGTCAGTATGCTCAGCCCGACGATTTGCGCTGAGATGCCGGCAGCGCCACCCAACACCCTCGTTCTGCCCCATCCGCCGGTGACATGTCGGGCCACATCTGATTCCTGCTGCCATATCAGGAGCACGGCCGACACGACACCCACGAGAATCACCATCCGTATCATTGCGTGGCCGTCTTCTTTGCAGCGAACGTAAAAGGACGGCAGCAGCAGAAAGGGAATACTGATGCCAGCAAAGCGGAGGGCCTTCCGAAATCCGTAATCGGGCGCTGTGGTATAGAGCAGCCCCGCAAAGAGCATTGCGGCGAGACCCGCCATGCAAAGCAACATGGGCCACGGAATCATGAGCGGCCGACCGAGGCGCGCGCGTCGAAAGTAGTTCCACAGGCCGAGGATCAGCGCCAGCGCACAGACCACGGCGGTGAGATCCACGACCTGGAAGAAGGGTAAGTAGAAGATCAGCGCCAATTTGAAGACCGGCGTTGCCAGCAGGGCCGCCATGACCACCCAGGGGTAGAAGAGGCCCACCAACAGGAACAGAAGAATTAGCGTCACGGTGATGATGGAAGTTGCCATCGCTCTGTCCTCTGGCCCGGGTAAGGTGACAGCCCCGACCCACTGACTCTGTCGGTGTCCCTGGATG
>CAZDTB010000535.1:0-3392 GCA_964508075.1 uncultured Planctomycetales bacterium | reverse complement strand
GCCCGGCGGCGTGCCGCTGTCGGTCAGGACCGCCCCGACGGGGTTGACCAGACTGACGGTGTAGGTGCCGGCCTCGGCAGGCCCGAGGATCTTGCCCCCGGCCAGTAGCGTCTCGGTGCCCAGGGCCACGTTCAGCTCGACGCCGCCGGTGGGATAGGACGGGTCGGTCCCGCTATAGGCAATGGTGTTCTGGGCCCCGCCGATCTGGACCAGATCGCGTGCCGCCGAAGCCGTCGGGGTTGGTCAGGCCGTAGTCGCGGTCGAACGAGCCCAGCGAGTAGCCGCCGAACGCCTCGGGCTGGGTCACGCCGGTGTCGGTCATCAGGTCCACCGCGAAGGCGGCCAAGCCGTCGTTCTGCCCGTCGTTTTCCACCAGGCCGCTGATCTCGTACTTGACCCAGCTATTCGGCCCGATCAACTCGGGCGAGATCGGTTCGATCCGCATCGTAAAGTCGGTCGCCGAAGCAATACTGGCGAACGCCAGCAACACCGTTGTGGTAAGTAACATGTGACGATTCATCGATTGTACTCCTGCCTCATAGCGCCCTGCACCAATTGTCGCAATTGGCGAGATCCGTCAAATGCTCTCATACAGGCGCTCAAGTTGCCCGCCGTTTTCCCAATCTGGGCGCGTTACGGGCGGGAGCCCGCCCGCGGCCCCCAGTCGTAGCTCCTGCTCCAGCCTCGCTCCTGTCCTGGAAGACCGAATGGTCATATCATGCTCCATCCCTTGCTCCAGTACCTTCACTTTGCTAGGTCATCTTCCTCTGGCATGGACTCAGGACGTCGAAGGCCCGCATTGGTGCCGTCAACGGAGACTTGCTCGGGTGCGCACAGCCCGAAGTGCACAATGGACCGGTACAGAGAAGCCAGGATCTTCTTCGATTCTTCGTCTCTCTCCTTGCCGAGCGCCGCCCGAGGAAGTTGCACGATAACAACGTATTCCGGATAGCCATCTGCAAAGAAACAAAAGCACGCTTGCCATGTATCCAAGATGTTGGCATCGGAGAAGCAGAGGACCGTTCGCTTGCCCTGGGTGACTTCTCTGCAAACGTCGCCACTCCCGCAGGGCGAAAATGCATGCAGCAGCGCCGCCCGATACAACCAGTCAGTTACCGGAACATCCCCGTCGGGTACCCTCTCAGACAGCTTGACTCCATCTATCGACAGCTCTAGCTCGCTCGCCCGGCTAATTCTCCCCGCCACCTGTTCCTCGGTCGCTGGGGAGCAGCCCGTTTCGGAGGCGAAAAGCTTCGCAAAGCGCAGCGCAGACGGTTTCACCAAGGGAGGGGTAGGGTTATACGTAAGGGCGTATGTAGTGTATTGCAGCGATATCATCCTACGGGAGTCGCCGCCAGGTCGGCGGCCCTCCGGCTCGGGGACAAACACCCTGTCCAAACCCGTGTGGCGCGACTTGCATAGCGGCCTGCCCGCTTCCAGCAGTATGTCTATCCAGTGTTCCGGCCACGGAGGCTCAGCATGTGGCACGATAGCCTGTGTGTCCGCACGCTTCTCGTAGCGCCAGGGGCCGGCGAATTCAAGCTGTTCACGACAAAGCTCTCGCAGACGCTCCGCAGCACTCGAGTCGTTCGGCCGACTCGCCGGCTGTTCGCCGAGAGAAGCCGCCGCAAAAGCACCGACCACGAACACCAGTACCCAACATCGGCCGTAGACAAGACCGGGTCCGCTCATCATGATCACTCCGCCTCAGTCCTTCTTCTTGGCCCACTCCAGGCTGAACGCTACCTTCGGATAGGAAGGGCACTCGCACAACTCGAGGGCCTTGACGTTCAGCTTCGCAAGTCTATCTTCGATCTCTCCCATCTTTTTGGCCAGCGCCTCCACCGCACGTAGATAATAAGTTAGCATTGGCCCTATTCCGTCCAGCTTCTTCATAGCGCCGGTCATTCCGCTCAGACCTTTGCCGAACTTCAGTATATTGGCAAACGATTGGACTGCTTCAGGCGTGGTCTGATCCTGCGCATGAAGGAAGTCGTACGCAACTTGGCTGCCGTCGAGCAACAACTCGACCGAGTCAAGATACTTGTTAATTCTGTGCTTGTCCTCAAGAAGATCCTTGAGATCTTCTCCCATTTCAAAGGGCTCGCCACCGAGTTCGACGTACCTGTCGTAGAATTCCTCTGCCGTGTCCCACGGCCCGTCGAACGCTTGCATGAACTTCTGCCAGAATTGAACGGAATCCCTACCGGTCTGTATGAGATCTCTGAACTTATCAGACTTGGTCGTGATCCGGACTGCCTTGGCCACGATGAGTTTCATTTCCTTCGGCGACAGACTATAGGGGTAGCCCCTGCACTTCGGTATCGCCACTGCCACTCGCTTTGCCAAAGCCATAAACTCGTCATGGGTGAGCCTTCCGTACGGGTCAAGCAAGTTGAGGGCCCGCGACCGCGCGTACTCGTATAGATTCATCCCATCGACATAGCCAATTGGGTCGCGCTGGAGGAAGCGGCCGTGGACGGGGTCGTACGCCCGGCGGCGGTAATGGTACATCCCCGGCCCGCCGGCTGCCAACTGGTCGAGCCGTCGGCCGGTGAAAAAGTAGGAGTTCAGGTCGCTGCGCGAGACGACCTGGGTGGCGTAGGGCGCCCCCACCTCGGGACCGCCGAAGAGAAGCGCGAACGTCAGGTAATCGTCGATGTCTTCGTTCTGCTGGTCGTCGTCGAAGTCGAACACGTCGCACCCGGTGCCGCCACCGACGAAGCACACCTGGAAGGCGATGAAATCGACGAGATCCACGTCGCCGTCGTCGTCGTAGTCGCCGTCGGCCTGCGGGGCAAGCGGCTGATGCACCCGCACGGTGCCGTAGGCGTCGTAGTCGTACAGTTCGACGATCCGGCCGTCGGCGTCGGCCAGGCCCGCGACGGTGTAGAGCTCCTTGAGCAGATAGTAATACTCGGCCGCCGTCGCGACGTCGTAGACGAGCACCCGCTCGTCGACGTACGTGGGCCCGTTGACGTAGTAACGGTTCAGATTGCCCGATCCGCCGTCGAACTCGGCGAGCACGTTCCGGTCGTCGTAGTAGTAGAGGGTGGTAACCGCCGGGTTGGCGGTGTGATCGACGGTGACGATCCGCCGACCGAGAGCGTCGTGGGCGAACTCGGCGATCGGTGTGTCGACGTTCGGGTCGTAGACGTGGTTGTCGTTGACGTCGTCGTAGAGAAGGGCAAGGCGGTTCTCGAAGTCGTACTCGTACGATAGGCCGTTCTCGTCGGCGTCGGTGATGCGAGCCAGGCCTTTTCGGGGGTCGGTCGGGTCGGAGCCGTAGGGGCTGTAGCTGTACCGCTCGACCACGTTGCCGTCCTCGTCGACCAACTCCAGCACCGAGTAGAGCGTGTCGTGGGCGGCGTAGAGCCGCTGCTCGAGGACGT
>CAZDTB010000534.1:0-3394 GCA_964508075.1 uncultured Planctomycetales bacterium | reverse complement strand
GCTGTGCGCTGCGGACGCCGACCACCATGGTCCCAGCCGAGGGCGGCTGGGCCACATGAATAACCCGGCCTAGGCACGCGTGGTGCCGCGGTTCGGCTTGCTGAGAATGACTGCTTGAAGCAGCGAGAGAGCAGCAACTCGGGGCGGGGGAGCTCGGCGATCAGGGTGGCGGGAGGTGGCCACGCTTGCGAAGAGACTGTAGGCGTCGCGCGAAGTCACGCCAGGCTTCGGCTGGCGGGGTCCCCTCGTTGATTCGGGTCCAGGTGAGGATGTACTCGGGCGTGCCGGCGGCGTCGGCAGAAGGGACACGGGCGAAGTCGGGAGCGTATTCGTCCCGCAGAACGAGACGCTCCACGCGGTTCCACAGTCTCATTGCCGATTCATCAAATGCATGCGCGACGGCTTGCGGGTCCGTGTCGCGCACCACTCGGGCGAAGATGATCGTGGGGCGGTCCTTGATGAAGTACTCGGTCGGAACCCACTTGTCATGACCGGCGGGACGCCAGGGGTCTTCGTCCGGGCCGAGCTTGCGGCGGCCGACCTCGGGGGTGACCAGGCCGTGCTTGTCGAAGATGTAGAGGTCGGAGTAATAGCCGGTGACGCCGATCGCGCCGGCGACGAATGAAGAGTGTTCGTCGGGCGGCCGGCGTTGGGCAACGTAGCTCTTGAGCGCCTTGCCACGGGCGGCCCAGCGCTTGGTGTTGTTGACGTGCTCCTGCCAGCGTTCGTATTCGGTCAGGACCGGCCCACGGGCGAAGCGAAAGTGAAACTTCGCCAGGACGGCGCGCGGAACGAGCTGCCAATTCCACCCGGGCAGCAAGGCGATCGCGATGAGCGCGCCGGCGACGAGCACGCTGACGCGCCGCGTGGCTCGGCCTTTCTCCCAGAGGTCGTTGAGCATCCAGGCGAACAGAATCGTGTTGAAGGCCAGGCCCGGGACGAGGAAGCGGCCCATCGCCATGAAATCGCCCGTCACCACAATCGCGTAGGCGGGGAAGGCCCAGGCCATGGCGGCGATCGGCACGCCGATCGGGCGGCGCTGTCGGCGCAGGGCCAACAGGCTGCCAGGAACGATGAGCACCGGCGTCACAAACGTGAGCACGAACGAAACGACGTAATCGACGCCACGCATCAGGCGGGGTACGTCGAGCACGGCCTTGGCGTACGTCGTGTTGGACCAGGGCACCTGGTAGTAACTGTAGCGCCAAGCGAAGTAGAGCGCGTAGCCGACTGCTACGATCAACCCGAAGCTGACCAGGGAGCGCCGGGCGGGCTGCCCGGCGAGTCGCCGGGAGATGATCGCGAGAATCAGGATGACGGCGACCCAGGCGAGCCCCTCGACGCGCATCAAGGCCAGCAGCAAACCGGCGATGCCGGCCGTGACGCCGGCAGGAGCCTCACGCCGCAGGATCAGACGCTCAAACGTGATGAAGATCAGCAAAGCGAAGGGCATGGTTTCCAGCCCGCTGGTTGACCAGAGCGCGAAGGCGGGGAAGCACGCGAGCGAGAGCGTCGCCAGGCAGGTGGCCGGCAGGCAAACTTGCAACCGGCGGTGCAGCAGGTCGAATACGAGCCAGAGCAGGATGGATGCGCAGGCGGCGGAGAGCAACAGCGGCCAGAGGGTGATATCGAGGCGGAAGAACTCGAAGATGGCGCAGAGGATTACCCAGAGGAAGTTGCTGTACCCCTCGACCGGGAGGTGGGCGCCGAGGTTGTAGCGCAGGCCGTGGCCGAGCGCGAGGTTCTTGGCGAAGCGGAACGAGATGAACGCGTCGTCAGCGAGAAACCAGAAGCGGTAGACCAGCAACGCATGGGGAATCCAGAGCAGCAGGAACAGGTCGAGGCGCGAGGAGCGGACGCCCCGGGTCAGGGATGCTATCGACTCTGTTCGATCCATTCGCAGAGTGGCTCGAGGCCTTCGCCGCGGAGCGAGCTGACGGGCCAGATCGGTCGATCGTCGTCGAGGGTCTCACGGAGGTCTTGGATGGTCTTGTCGGCCCCGGGCAGGTCGGCCTTGTTGACGACGAAACCGGTGGCGATCTCCACGACGCCGGCCTTGGTGAACTGCACGGAGTCGCCACTGCCCGGCATTAGCAGAAGCAGGACTCGGTTGGCGACGTTTCGGACGGCGACGTCATTCTGACCGGTGCCGACGGTCTCGATCAGGATTATCTCGAAGCCGGCGGCGGCCAGGAGCCGGGCGATCTCGGCGGTCTTGGGTCCCAGGCCGCCGGCCTCGCCGGAGGACGACAGGCT
This sequence comes from uncultured Planctomycetales bacterium, assembly GCA_964508075.1. GTDB lineage: Bacteria > Planctomycetota > Phycisphaerae > UBA1845 > Fen-1342 > JALSRY01. The sequence goes on along the minus strand of CAZDTB010000534.1, from coordinate 1,138 downwards.
GCGGACGAACATGCCGTCGTCGGGCTCGGCGGGCATCATGCGGAGTCGATCGCCGAGCAGCGATCCGCCGGTGAGCGGGCTGGACGGATCGACGGCGATGACGGCGACTCGGCGGTTGCGGCCACGGAGTTCGCGGGCGAGGCGTCCGATGAGCGTGCTTTTGCCGACGCCTGGGGCACCGGTCACGCCGACGCAGATGGGTGGCCGGGCAGGTTCTGGGAGCGTTCCCAGTCGGTCCTCATGCCCATCGCTGAGAAGCGTGATCGCCCGCGCCAAGCCCGTGGCGGTATTCAGGTCCGGGGGCTTCTTCTCAGTTTCGCGTTGTTTTCGATGGCGTTGGGCCAGCGCGGTAATCGATTCGATGATGGTGCTCATAGGCGTGCCGGGGTTGAATACTCCGGCGACTCCCGCATCTCTGAGCGGCTGATGATCCTGCTCCGGGATGATTCCGCCCACGACGATCGGCGTGTCAGGGAGGCCGGCCTTGCCGCAGAGTCGGACCACCTCGGGCATGATGGACATGTGGGCGGCCGAGAGTACGCTGACCCCGAGGACATCGACGTCTTCCTGGAGGGCGGAGTAGACGGTTGCGGGCGGGGTTTGGAACAGGCCGGTATAGATGACTTCCATGCCGGCGTCGCGTAGGTTCCGTACGATCAGTTTGGCACCGCGGTCGTGGCCGTCGAGGCCGATCTTCGAGATGAGCACGCGTATGGGTCGCGTCATAGACCTGGCACCATTGTGGTCGCCCCGCCCCCGCGGGTTTCTTGCCGGTCACCAGCCGGACACTTTACCCGAAGCGGCGGGATTGACAAGCGGGGCGGGATGCGCCAGACTCACGGCGTTTGGGAGGTTCTGAATGGGGGATTCGTCGGGCTTGGCTCCGCTCGGGCTTTACTGATGGGCAGAATCAAGCCGATCATCGGTTTATGTGGGGGCATTGGGGCCGGGAAGTCGGTCGTGGCGCACGAGTTCGAGCGGCTGGGTGGGTTGCTGATCGACTCGGACGAGCTGAACCACGAAGTCCTGAGCCGGCCGGAAGTTGCGCGGACTCTGCGAGAATGGTGGGGGGACGAGGTCGTGGGGGCGGACGGCAGGGTTGACCGCGGCGGCGTGGCGGAGGTAGTCTTCGACGACC
>CAZDTB010000533.1:0-3394 GCA_964508075.1 uncultured Planctomycetales bacterium | reverse complement strand
GAGAGCTTCCGGGGAGCGGATCATCTGCGCCGCATCCTGGAGGAAGCCCAGGCCATCGTCAACGGGGCTTTGGTGGTGGGGACGCAGTAAGTGAGGTCCCCAGCCAAGAAAAAAGCGAAGTGAAGAGCATGAGCGAACAAACACCTGTCAGCAACTCGATGTACTGTTTTCTACCGACAGAAGTCGAGGGGTTCGATTCCCTGGCTGAGCTGGCCCTGGATATGCACTGGTCGTGGAATCATGCCACGGATGAAGTTTGGCGCACGCTTGATCCGGTCCTGTGGGAACTCACTCAAAACCCTTGGGTTGTTTTGCAGACGGTCTCACGGGATCGCCTCCAAGGCGTGTTAGGTGATCCGGCCTTTCGTCAGAAGATCGACGCGCTAATTCAATCCAAGCAACAGGCCGCTGCAAGCCCCGCGTGGTTTCAGATAGCATATCCCGAGGCGAACCTGACCTGCGTCGCCTACTTCAGCATGGAGTTCATGCTGAGCGAAGCGCTCCCCATCTATTCGGGCGGACTGGGCAACGTGGCGGGCGACCAGCTCAAGGCGGCGAGCGATCTGGGCGTACCCGTGGTCGGCGTGGGATTGCTGTACCAGCAGGGCTATTTTCGCCAGGTGATCGACAAGGACGGAGCGCAACAGGCCCTCTTCCCGTATAACGACCCGGGACAGTTGCCGATCACACCGTTGCGCCACCCAAACGGCGAGTGGTTGCGGTTGGAGATTGCCCTGCCGGGTTATTCGGTCTGGCTGCGTGCCTGGCAGGTCCAGGTCGGCAGAGTGAAGCTCTACCTGCTGGACAGCAATGACGCGGCGAACTTCCCTGCGCACCGCGGGATCACCAGCGAACTGTATGGGGGCGGACCGGAGTTGCGCCTCAAGCAGGAACTGCTCCTCGGGATCGGCGGATGGCGGCTGCTCGCCGCACTCGGCCTCCATCCGGAAGTCTGTCATCTTAATGAAGGGCATGCGGCTTTCGCCGTGTTGGAGCGCGCCCGCAGCTTCATGGAGGAATCGGGGCAGCCTTTCGAAGTCGCATTGGCCGTCACGCGTGCGGGAAACCTCTTCACCACACATACGGCGGTGGCCGCCGGCTTTGACCGTTTCGCTCCGGTGCTCATCGAGCAGTACCTCGGTGGCTATGCCGAGCAGAGGCTCGGCATAACGCGCCACGACTTGCTGGCGCTGGGCCGCCAGAACCCGAGCGATTCGTCTGAGAGGTTCAACATGGCCTATCTGGCGCTCCGTGGAAGCGGCGCGGTCAACGGCGTGAGTCGCCTGCACGGGCAAGTGAGCCGGCACCTCTTTGGGCCACTCTTTCCACGCTGGCCGCGAGACGAAGTGCCCGTCGGATACGTGACCAATGGAGTTCACATGCCAAGCTGGGACTCGGCGGAGGCCGACGAATTGTGGACGGAGACCTGTGGCAAGGACCGCTGGCTGAGGACAACGGAACCCCTGGAGCAGGACATCCGTCGCGTCTCCGACGCCAGGCTGTGGCAATTCCGCGCCGCTGCCACCAAGTCTCTTGTGGAATTTGCCCGCGAGCGATTGTCCCGGCAACTGGCCGCCTCCGGCGCGCCGCCCGAAGGCGTTGAGGGTGCGAAGCATCTGTTTGACCCCGACGCATTGACGCTGGGCTTTGCGCGGCGTTTCGCGACCTACAAGCGACCGAACCTGCTGCTGCATGACCCGGAGCGATTGCTTCGGCTGTTGGCCAATCGCGAGCACCCGGTGCAAGTCATCATTGCGGGTAAGGCCCACCCGGCGGACCACGCGGGTCAGGCCTTGATTCAGGAGTGGATCCGCTTCATTCGCCGGCCCGCGGTCCGGCCCCACGTCATCTTCCTCAGTGACTACGACATGCTCCTGACGGAGCGCTTGGTGCGGGGCGTGGATGTGTGGCTGAACACGCCGCGGCGGCCGTGGGAGGCCAGTGGGACGAGCGGCATGAAGGTGCTCGTTAATGGCGGCATCAATCTTTCGGAGCTGGACGGCTGGTGGGCGGAAGCCTACACGCCTGAAGTGGGGTGGGCGCTGGGGGATGGGCAGGAGCATGGTGACGATCCCGCTTGGGATGATGTCGAAGCCGACGCGCTCTACGACCTGCTCGAGCGGGAAGTGGTCCCAGAGTTCTATACCCGAGACGAGCGCGGCATTCCCACCGCCTGGGTCAAGCGGATGCGTGAAAGCATGGCGCAGTTGACGCCGCGCTTCTCTGCCAATCGCACGGTGCGCGAATACACCGAGCAACACTACCTCCCGGCGGCCGCAGCTTACCGTGAGCGCGCCGCCGACAAAGGCGCCGTGGGCAAGCGGATAGTCGATTGGCAACATGCTCTGGAACAGGAATGGGCTGCGCTAAGCTTCGGTGAAATGAAGGTGCAGACGAAAGCGGCGCGGCTCGTACTTGAGGTTCAGGTCCATCTCGCTGACCTCGAGCCGAAGATCGTGCGGGTCGAGCTTTATGCCAATGGAATCAACGGCGACGCTCCGGTACGGCAGGAGATGAAGCGCGTTCGCCAACTGGCCGGCGCGTCGCGTAGCTACCTTTACAGAGCGGCGGTGCCTGCGGCCCGCCCATCATCGGACTATACGGCGCGCGTGATACCGCACCACGACGGCGTTGTGATCCCGCTGGAAGACGCATGCATCCTGTGGCAGCACTGATCCCGCCACAGAAGAGAAGACACGATGAAGAAAGCGACTGTACCCACCTGCCTGTTCCTGGATATCGGCGGTGTCCTGCTCACCGACGGGTGGGATCATAATGCCCGCAAACGGGCGGCAACGCACTTCAAGCTGAAGTTGGCCGAGCTGGAGAATCGGCATCACCTGACCTTCGACACCTACGAGAAGGGCAAGCTCACACTGGACGAGTACCTGGGTTGGGTGGTCTTCTACCACAAGCGACCGTTCACCCGGGCTCAGTTTCGGCGCTTCATGTTCGCGCAATCGAAACCGCATCCCGAGATGATCAAGCTATTCGCTCAGCTCAAAATCCGGCACGGGCTGAAGATCGCGGTGGTGAGCAACGAAGGGCGCGAACTGAATGCGTATCGCATTCGCAAGTTCAAGCTGGACAGGTTCGTAGATTCCTTCATTTCCTCCTGCTTTGTCCACGTCCGCAAGCCCGACGCGGATATCTTCCGGCTCGCGCTGGACATCACCCAGGCGCCAGCCGAGCAGGTCGTTTATATCGAGAACACCACGATGTTCGTCCAGATCGCGGAGGGTTTGGGGATTCGGAGCATTCTCCACACGGATTTCAGATCCACGTGCGCGAAACTGACTTCGTTCGGATTGCAGAATGGCGCCGGAGTCATCCATGAAACCAGCTAACCCACGCATCCTGACGATCAACGGCGGCTCGTCGAGCATCAAGTTCG
>CAZDTB010000532.1:0-3397 GCA_964508075.1 uncultured Planctomycetales bacterium | reverse complement strand
GAGGATCTCACCGCCGTTCGCGAGGCCATGCAGGTTTCCACGGAAGTCAGCGACGCCGATGAGAAGGAGGTTCTCGCGCATCTGGCGCATCGCGGCGAGCGCTACCTGAAGGCCGTTGTCGCCGCCAGCCGCAAGATGCCCTACGAGGTGAACTACCGCCTGCGGCTGGGTGACGTGGTGGGGGCGGTGCAGGCGGAGCTGGCGGCCGGATCGTATGGCTTGCTGGTGGTCGGTCGGCACGAGGAGCGGCACAGCCGGATCACGGCGGCGGACTACCAGCTCATGCATCTGGTGCGTGACGTTCCGGTATTGGCGTTGTAGGGCCTGAATCCGACGCGATGCTTGCGGTGTACTTGTTGAATCTGTTGGCTCTTGCAGACACAGGCGGTGCCGCGGCCGCTGTGCCGGGCTATCAGACCGCGCTCTTCGCCGGGATTCTGGTCGTCACGCTCGGGCTGCTGGCGGCAGAGAAGGTCCACAAGACGATCCTGGTGTTGCTCTCAGCGGGCGCGTGCTTGTTTCTGGCGGACGCGCTGGGCTACTTCCCGCACGGCGCAGGCCATCACCTCCCGGTCTACATCGAGATGATCGAATGGGAAGTGATCGGGATCGTCATCGGCGCCACCGTGTTCGTCGAGATTGCCGCCCGCAGCGGCGTGTTCACCTGGATCAGCATCAAGGTGCTCAAAGCCAGCGGGGGTGATCCGTTTCGACTGCTGATCCTCTTCTCGATCCTGACGGCAGTCTTCAGTGCCTTTCTCGACAACATCACGGCGATGATCATCATCGGCTCGCTGACGGTCGTCAGTTGCCGCAAGCTCGAGCTCGACCCCAAGCCCTTCCTGATCACCGAAGGGATCATGACCAACGTCGGCGGGCTGCTGACGCTGATCAGCTCGATCCCGAACATCATCATCGGCAAGACCGCTGGAATCAGCTACCTGACGTTCCTGATCGTCTCGGTGCCCTACACGGTCGTGGCGATCACGGCGAGCATGTTTGTCGCCAAGCTGATCTTCGGCAAGGCCGTCAGCCCGCTGCGCGACCCCGTCGCAAAGGCGCACAATCTCGAACTGGTGTTGGCGTTCGACGAGTGGGAGACCGTGCAGGACCGCCGGTTCTTCCACACCTCGAGCGTGGCGGTGGTCGTGGTCATTCTGCTGTTCGCGCTGCACTCTCAGATTCCGATCCTGAAGGACTTCGGGATCGAGATCGTCGCGCTCGGCGCGGCGGTCATCATGATGTTCCTGCACGCCAAGGATGTCGAGCACGACCTCTCCAACGTGGAATGGTCGCTGGTGTTCTTCTTCATCGGCCTGTTCACGGTCATCGGCGTGATGGAGAAGGCCCTGGTGCTGCTCGAGATCGGCGAGCTGCTCGACACGGTGACGTCCTACGCCGGCAGCGTCGGGCTGATGTGGCTGACCGCAGTCTTCTCGTCCGTGACCGACAACATCCCGCTCGCGGCGATGCTGGCGAAGATCTTCGGCCCCACGCCCGAAGCAGTCGCCGCCGTCCCGCCCGACCAGTGGTGGGCGGTCGTCTATGGGGCGAACCTGGGCGGCAACATCACGCCGATCGGCTCGGCCAGCACGGTCGTCGCCGTCACGATCATGAAGAAGAACAACCTGAAGATCACATTCCTGGAGTTCGTGAAGATCGGCGCGGCGTTCGCGTTGGTACAACTCGTGCTGGCCAGCGGATACCTGCTGATTCTCCAGCAGATCTTGGGCAGACCGGTAGGGGAGTAGGCGAGTTGCGTGGTTGGGCTGGCGGTTACCCATGGTGATGCGGTAAGGTCGCCTTCCCCGCCGTCGCAGGCGATGGGCTCCGACGACACCACAGCAGAAACGAGAGGCGATTGATGGGTCCGGAACAGTGCATGGTGATAGAGTTCCATCAGAAGTACGGCGCCCCTATCCAGGAGACGCCCCGGCAGATCAGCGTGAAGGACCGGCTCCGGCGGGCGCGTCTGATCTGCGCAGAGGCGGCGGAATTCCTGGAGGCGGCCGACAAAGACGACTTCGTCGAGATGGTCGACGCGCTGGCGGATCTCCTGGTGGTGACGTACGGGGCGGCGGTGGAGATGGGCGTGGATCTGGAGCCGATCTTCGCCGAGGTCCACCGCAGCAACATGTCCAAAGATGGGGGGATGGATGCGGGCGGCAAGATCCTGAAGGGGCCGGGCTTTGCAGCGCCCGATCTCCGCGCAGTGCTGTCCGGGCAGGGCTATCAGCCTTAGACCTCCTGACAACACCCCCCTCCCTCGTAGGGAGGGGCCAAGGGGAGGGTCAAAGCACCGGACGCCCGACCCCCCTCCCTACTCTCCCCCTGAGAGGGGGAGGGGGTTTGATAGCGGCTCTTAGACCTAATCGCGTACCAGTGGCACGCATCTCTGCCCTGTCTTTCTGACCGGTCGGAGACCGGTCCCAGAGAAGTTGTGGCACCGGCTCTTGGTTGCCGGGAGCCGGTCGCCGCAGTGACCGGCCGTGGCCGATAACTGCTTATGGCTTGGTCGGTTACATAGCCAGCGTGGCGTTGCGCGGCCTCCGCGAGCCGTCCGTGACGCCAGCCTATTCGTCATTGGTTATTGCCGCGTACCGTCCGAATGTGCTATCGTACGGTAGAGAAACCTGTTCGACGCTGCCGCGGGAGAGATGATTCGACCGGGCGGGGTCGGCTTGTGCATTTCTCGAACATGTGGCCGTAGGAGCTAGAGAGGCAGACTTGCAGAGGAGAACCCTGATGCACACGTCAAAAATGAGCTTTTTCGCATTCAGTCAGGCCGTGATCGTTGTGGCCCTGCTCGCCGCAATAGCTCCCGCTGCCGGCGGTGACGCGGCCGACTGCCTGATTATCACTGAGCTTGCCCTGGGCAACGAGAGCGGTGAGCACCCGCGCTGGATGGAGATCACCAACACGGGCTTGGAGGACTACACGTTCACTGAGGGCGGCATCATCGTCCAGGAAGACGACAGCACCGACACGGTCGTCGACATCAACCTGGCCCAGCTCCAGGTCACGATCCAGGCCGGACAGGCCTACGTGATCTGCTCGACGGCCGACGGCGGTAGCGGCGCGTTCTTTGCCGTCTATGGCCAGCACGCTGATCTCTACGTCGGCGACGGGATTCCGTTCGGCGATGGCAACGACCGCTTTATCCTGACCGACACCGGCGACGGCTCCAATCTGCTCGACATCTACGGGGAGTTCGGCGTCAACGGGACCGGCGAGCCCTGGGAGTACACGCTGGGCTATTCCCATCGTCTGGCGGCCTACAATTCCGGCAACGACGGAACCTTCGTGCCGGAGGAGTGGTTCTTCGGCGGGGTGGACAGCCTGAAAGGTAACGGGCAGCCCAGTTGGGAGCTGATGTTGATGTACACCAACCCCAGCC
>CAZDTB010000531.1:264-3401 GCA_964508075.1 uncultured Planctomycetales bacterium | reverse complement strand
GATCCGCCGACAGCGCGTCCGGCAGCGCGAGCGACGCCGCGCCCAGACACGCGGCTTGCAGGAATTCGCGACGGTCGAATACGGCGGTCATTTCGCGATCTCCGGTGATGCTAAACACGGAATGCAGATCGCCGGGCGGGTCTACGGAGTCTCCAGCAGCTTCCTGGTCAGCTCCTCTGAGTCCCTGTAGCTGGCACGCAGGCGTTCCAGTTCGGCTTTCAGCCGCTTGACTACGTCGGCGTGGGCCGCGCTGTCGTAGATGTTGTTTACCTCGTGCGGATCCCGCTCCAGATCATAGAGCTCCCACGCGTCGATCCCACCGTAGAAGTGGATCAGCTTGTAGCGCTTGGTGCGCACCCCGTAGTGTTGTCGAACGTTGTGCCAGCCGCCCTTGCCCTCGTCGCCGAATTCGTAGTAGTGGTAGTACATCGACGCGCGCCAGTCGCTCGGCGGGCGGCCGCGCAGGATCGGTCGCAGGGATTCACCCTGCATCTCGCTCGCGGGCGACACACCCGCGAAATCCAGCAAAGTCGAGGCGAAATCGATGTTCAGCGCGATCGCATCGGTGACCGTGGCGGGCTTGATCTCGCGCGGATAGCGCACCAGCAGCGGCATCCGTAGCGACTCTTCGTACATGAAGCGCTTGTCGTACCAGCCGTGCTCACCCAGGAAGAAACCCTGGTCGGACGTGTATATTACGACCGTGTTTTCCGCCAGGCCGCTCTGGTCAAGGTAGTCGAGCAGGCGTCCGACGTTGTCGTCGATCGACGCCACACAGCGCAGGTAGTCCTTGATGTAGCGCTGGTACCTCCACTGCTTCAGCGCCTGGCCTTCCAGGCCTTCCGGCGGCGGTCCCTTGGTGTCGCTTTCGTAAAAGTGGTGCTCGATCGTCATCGTCTGGTTGCGCGCCGCGTCGCAACGGGTGGCGTAGTCATCGTTGAACGTCGCCGGCTCGGGGATCTCGACACCCTCGTACATCTTGGCGTGCTTCTCATCGGGCTGCCAATTGCGGTGCGGGGCCTTGTGATGGCACATCAGCAGGAACGGCTTGTCGCGCTTCCGCGACCGCATCCAGTCGATGCTCTGATCGGTGATGATGTCCGTGACGTAACCTGTGAGCTTCTTCCGCTCGCCCATTTCGATCAGCTCGGGATCGTGATAGGCGCCCTGCCCGGGCAGGACGTTCCAGTAGTCGAACCCGGTTGGATCGCTCTTGAGGTGCCACTTCCCGATCATCGCCGTCTCGTAGCCAGCCTTTTGCAGCAGCTTCGGGAAAGTGACCTGGCTATCGTCGAACTCACTGCGGTTGTCGATCACGCCGTTGCGGTGGCTGTACTTGCCGGTCAGGATCGTGGCCCGACTTGGCGCACAGATGCCGTTGGTGCAAAAGCAGTTCGTAAAGCGGATACCCCCCCGGGCCAGCCGATCGAGGTTCGGCGTCTTGTTGATCCGACTTCCGTAACAACTCAAGGCGTGAGCGGCGTGGTCGTCGGACATGATGAAGATGATGTTCGGCCGGCCTCCTGACCGCTCGTTGGCGGATAGCCAGGCGGGCAGGGTCGCGGCCGCCGCCCCGACGCCCGCGGCTTTCAGGAGATCACGCCGCGTGCAGGCAGACTCACTCACGGTGTTCCCTTCCTTTCATGTTAGACCGGTCGGTCTCCAAGGTTGTGCGCCGAGCGTCACTAGTGCTCTGTCGCGGCTCAGACGATGGATGGGTGGCCCATGGCTTCAGCCGTGGGGGACACGAATCGGTCGAGCATTCGTGTCCCCCACCTCTAAAGAGATGGGCCACCCAATCGAGCATGACCCATCATGTCAGCCGCGACAGAGCACTGGTAGCCTCGAGCGCAAGTGCCAAGTCGCCCTCGTAGCGTAGCGGCCACGCCCGAGCCTGTCACGCCGCGCCCCTTATAGCCATGCGCGCAGCGACCGGTATACTTGCAGCGATGATTCACTCGTCCATCGTACGCGCCGGCAAGCGTGTGCTTCCACCGGCTGAGAGCGACCACCGCGGGAATCTTGTAGTGCGTGATGGCTGACACCGCCGACCGCCGCCGATCCGTTCGCCTGCGAATGGAAGGAGTGCGCAAACAGTTCGGCGCTACGATCGCGCTGGGCGGCGTCGACCTGGAAGTGGAAGCCGGCGAGGTGCATGCCTTAGTCGGTGAGAACGGCGCCGGCAAGAGCACGCTCATGAAAGTGCTCGCCGGAGCGCATCAGGCCGACGCCGGACGCATGTGGCTGGACGGTAAGCCGTATCACCCCCGCGACCCGGCGGACGGTCGGCGGGCCGGCGTCGCGATGATCTACCAGGAGCTTTCGCTGGCGCAGCACCTGTCGGTGATGGAGAACATCCTGCTCGGGATGGAGCCTAGAGTCGGACCGTTCGTCAGATGGAACGAGGTTCGTCGACGGGCCGGCCAAGCGCTTAAGCAGATCGGCCGGCCCGACATGCCGCTCGATGTCCCGGTTTCCCGCCTCTCGGTCGCCGAGCAGCAACTGGTTGAGATCGCCCGCTCGATGGCGGTCGGCTGTCGCGTGCTCGTGCTGGACGAGCCGACCAGCAGTCTCGCCCAGCAGGACATCCGCCACCTGTTTGAGATGGTTCGTCGTCTGAAAGCCGACGGCCACAGCGTGGTCTACATCTCTCACGTGCTCGAGGAAGTGCAGGAGATTTCGGACCGCTTCACCGTGCTGCGCGACGGGCACTCGGTCGGCCACGGCGTTACCGCCGAGGCCAACATCCACGAAATCATCGCCATGATGGTCGGTCGCAAGGTGGATGACCTTTACCCGCGCTCGCCGAGGACTCCGGGTGAGGTGGTCCTGGATATCAAAGATCTGGCCGGCGTTGAGCTACCCGAGTCGGCATCGCTGGCGCTGCGGCGGGGCGAAGTGCTCGGAATCGCCGGGCTGGTCGGAGCCGGCCGCACAGAGTTCATGCGCGCGGTATTCGGGCTCGAACGCGTGAAGCGTGGTGAGATCAGAGTCGGCAGCTACTGCGGCCCCGCTTCACCCAATCGTCGCTGGGCTCAGGGTGTCGGCATGGTCACCGAGGACCGGGCGCGCGAGGGACTGGCGCTCAACCTGAGCGTCGCCGACAATCTGACGATGCCCAGACTCCGCGGGTTGGG
>CAZDTB010000531.1:0-254 GCA_964508075.1 uncultured Planctomycetales bacterium | reverse complement strand
CTGGTCACCCCCGGCGCCCAAGATCGCGCGTCGATCCCCTGGATCGACAAGATTCCGATCCTGTGCACATCTCCTCGGCAGGTGCTCAACGCTCTGTCCGGCGGCAACCAGCAAAAGGTGGCGCTCGCCCGGCTGCTGCACGCCGACGTGGACGTGCTGCTCCTCGACGAGCCAACCCGCGGCATCGACGTCGGCTCGAAGGCCCAGATCTACCAGTTGATCGACGAGCTGGCGGTAGGTGACCCGGCCGGCGG
>CAZDTB010000530.1:0-3417 GCA_964508075.1 uncultured Planctomycetales bacterium | reverse complement strand
CACGTGCCCCGCATGTTCCCGCAGCGTCCCGGAGGACAGCCGCTACTGCCCGACGTGCGGCGTGGCGCTGGCCGGGGACGAGGATCGCGAGCACTCGACCGTCGTTGGCGACAGCTCGATGCTGACGGCGGACGACACGCCCGACTTGATCGATCACGGCAGCTTCCTCCCGGGAACCATCATCGCCGAGCGTTACCGCATTGCCGGCCTGCTGGGCAAGGGGGGGATGGGGGAGGTCTACCGAGCCGATGACCTGAAGCTGGGGCAGACGGTCGCGTTGAAGTTTCTGCCGGACGATCTGGCGGCAGACTCCCGCCGCCGCGAGCGATTCCACAACGAGGTGCGCCTGGCCCGACAGGTGGCGCATCCGAACCTGTGCCGGGTGTACGACCTCGGCGAGGTGGCCGGGCACACGTACCTGTCGATGGAGTATGTGGACGGCGAGGACCTGTCGTCGCTGCTGCGCCGGATCGGACGGGTACCGCGCGCCAAGGCGGTCGAGATCGCCCGACAGCTGTGCGCCGGCCTGGCAGCGGCGCACGAACAAGGGATCCTGCACCGCGATCTCAAGCCGGCCAACGTGATGATCGACGGCCGTGGGAAGGCGCGCATCACGGATTTCGGCTTGGCGGCACTGGCGGGCGGTCTGGTCGGCCCCGCCGCCCGGGCCGGCACCCCCTCTTACATGGCGCCCGAGCAATTGGCGGGCAAGGAATTCACGATCAGGAGCGAGGTCTACACGCTGGGCCTGGTACTTTATGAGCTCTTCACCGGGAAACGGGCGTTCCAGGCCGACAGCCTCGAGGAATACGCCCGTTTGCACGCCGAGTTAATACCCGTCAAACCGTCAGCGATCGTGGCCAGCGTCGAGCCGGCGGTCGAGCGCATCATCCTACGGTGTCTCGAGAAAGACCCGGGCTTGCGGCCCAGTTCGCCGGTGGAGGTGGCGACAGCGCTGCCCGGCGGTGATCCGCTGGCAGCGGCGTTGGCTGCCGGAGAAACGCCCTCACCTGAACTCGTTGCTGCCACGACACCCGCGGAAGGAATCCCGCCCGCGGTGAGCGTGGCGTGTTTGATCGTGATCCTGCTCGGCATCGTCGCGTTTCCCCTGCTGAACGACCACGTCAAGCTGCACGGATTCGTCCCGCTCAGCAAGTCCCCGGAGGTGCTCGTCGATCGCAGTCGCGACATCGTCAGGAAGCTCGGGTACCAGCAGCGGCCCGGCGACTGGGCCTTCGGGTTCGAGGTCAACGAAACGTATCTGAGCCACATCGAGAAGGACAGCCAGTCATCAACCCGCTGGGCCCGGTTAGCGCTCGGCCGGCAGGCGGCGATACAACTCTGGTACCGCCAAAGCCCACGCAACCTCGTCCCCACCAACATGCTCGGAACGGTCACCTTCAGCGACCCGCCGCCCCTTGTCCCCGGGATGGTCAGCCTGCGGCTCGACTCGCGCGGCCGACTGATGCACTTCCATGCCGTACCACCAGCACGCGAACTCGCGGCGGCGGCACCCACCCCGCCCGACTGGTCGCAACTCTTCCGCGAGGCCCGGCTCGATCCGCAACGCTTCAGACCGGCAAGCCCCCAGACGGTCCCACCGATGTACTGCGATCATCGGGCAGCCTGGGTGGGTCGCTGCGTGGATGATCCCGGCGTCGACATTCGAGTCGAGGCGGCCGGCTTTCACGGCAAGCCGGTCTACTTCGAGCTGCGCTTCCCCGCCAGTGCCGGCGAACCCAGCGCAGGCCTCACCGCACTCCAAGCCAGTCGCTTCATCAACGTCGTTCTGCTGCTGGTCTCCCTGGCGGGGGCCGCGGCACTCGCGCGGCGCAACTTGGCGCTGGGACGTGGCGACCGCCGTGGAGCAGTTCGCGTCGCACTATTCGTCGCGGGGGCACTAATGGCAGCCTGGGCGTTGCAGGCTAATCACGTGACCGAGGCACTCGAGGAGCTGAAGCTACTGGCAGTGGCCGCCGGTCGCAGTCTCGCGGCCGCGGGGATTTGCTGGGTGCTGTACATCTCGCTCGAGCCGTACGTTCGCCAGCGCCGGCCGGAGATTCTAATTTCGTGGAACCGGTTGTTGGCCAGCCGGCTGCGCGACCCGGTGATTGGGCGGGACATCCTCATCGGGGGCTTGTTCGGGATTGTCGGGGTACTGCTGACGGCGATGTTGTACTTTGCGCCGGGGCTGTTTGGAGCACCGCCGCCACGGCCGGCAGCCGTCTCGAATCTGTCGTTCCTGGGCCTGCGGTACGATCTGGCCCAGTTATTGCAGATCCTGACGATCGCGGTGCTGGTGCCGATGGCGATCCTGCTGCTGCTGCTGCTATTGCTGGTGCTGATACGCAACCGCCGGCTGGGAGTGGTGGCCCTGTTCGTAATTCTGACGGGGGTCAGCACACTGATCACGCTGCAGCCCGGGGGAAATATATACGTGAACGCGGCGGTCTACGGCGCGGTCACCGCGGCGCTGATTTTTGTGCTGGTGCGCTTCGGGCTGCTGGCCGTGATGATCGCCGGGTTCTACATGCTGCTGCTGGAGCGCTTCCCGATCACCGCCGACCTGAACGCCTGGTATGTCGAGGGCTCGTACTTCGCGCTGCTCATCGCCGCCGGGCTGGCCGTGTTTGGCTTTTCGAGGTCATTGAGCGGTTGGCGGCCGCGACGCCGGTCCTTGTTGCTGGATTGACGAAACCGACCCGCGTCGTCTTTCCCATCAATTCCCCCTATCGACTCCGCGTAACCAATTGATGCGCCAGCCGCGTCGGCTCCGGGAGGCGGTAGCGTGGGGCGGCGGCGAGCGTGAGACGGACAGCCGAGTCTTGGTCGCAGAGGTGTCCCGGGCTGACGAAGAGCGGCTTGACCTTGTCGCGCGTGCGCAGGACGGTGCCGACGCGCTCGCCGTTGTGCCACAGTTCGGTTCGGCTGCCTTTCCGGGCGCCCGGCTCGCGGTAGTCGCCGCACAGCCGCGACTTGGCGCAGCCCACGGTCGGCCGCTCCAGCCAGAGACCCAGATGCGACGCCAATCCCAGGCGGCGCGGGTGGGCCAGGCCCTGGGCGTCGCAGAGCACGACCTCCGGCTCGGTTTTCAGCTTGCGGAGAGCGGCGAGCACGCCGGGCAACTCACGGAAACTGAGCAAGCCGGGGATGTAGGGCAGCCGGCACGCGGCCCGGGCCACACGCTGCTCGACGACAGCGTTTGCCTCAGCATTCCAGACTACAACGCCGGCGACGACTTGCGTGCCGTCGAGTGAAAAGGCGACGTCGGCGCCCGCGAACAGGTGAACGTTGCGGGGCGCGCGTATCAAGCGTACGCGTGGTGCCAGTTGCTTTTGCAAAGCAATCGCCGCCCGAGGCGTAGTCGCCCAGCGATGCAACACCCTGATTCTCATCGCAGCCCGGCCTCGGCGCAGA
>CAZDTB010000529.1:0-3423 GCA_964508075.1 uncultured Planctomycetales bacterium | reverse complement strand
CCTTTGGAAGAAGCCAGATGAGACCTGTATGGCGAACGATGCGTCTGGTATAAGAGGTGTTGGCCGACCCGGTACGGAAAAAGCCGGCACGACAACCGCGACTGTTCAAGCAGGCAGCAGACAGTACTGTGAACGGGATCATCTTCGACATCAAGCGCTATGCGATCCACGACGGCCCGGGCATCCGGACCACGGTGTTCTTCAAGGGTTGCCCGCTATCGTGCGAATGGTGCCAGAACCCGGAGAGCCGCGACGCGGCACCGCAGATCGCGCTGCTGCCCGGACGTTGCATCCGGTGCGGGGCTTGTCTGGAAGTGTGTCCCAATGCGGACGACGAGGCACCGGCCGGTGTGGTCCCAATCGATCGCACACGCTGTTTGCTTTGCGGCGCCTGCGTCGAGGCTTGCCCGAGCGGGGCCCGCTCGCTGCTGGGAAACACCGCGTCCGTTCCCCAACTGATGACCGAAATCGACAAGGATCGCCTGTTCTTCGACGAGTCAGGCGGCGGCGTGACGTTCTCCGGCGGTGAACCACTGATGCAGCCCGATTTCCTGCTGGGCTGCCTCCAGGCCTGCAAGCAGCGCGACTACCACACTGCCGTCGACACGTGCGGACACGCCCAATGGCAAACCCTGTCCGATATAGCAGCGTATACCGACCTGTTTCTCTACGATCTGAAGCTGATGGATGCTGCCCGGCATGAGCAGCACCTCGGCGTCTCCAATGCGCTCATCCTGAAGAACCTGAGAAACCTGAGCAAGCTGGGCTGTCAGCTCTGGATCCGCTTCCCATTGATTCCGGGAATCAACGATGACGAGGGAAACCTCGCGGCGACGGCGGACTTCGTGCGGTCGCTCAACGACCCACCCCCGGTCCATCTGCTGCCCTACCACCGGATTGGCAGCGACAAGTACGCCCGGCTCGGAATACCATATTCCATGAGCCAGATCGAACCGCCGACGCAGAAGCACGTCTTCGACGTCGCCGAGCGGTTCCTGGCCCGGGGGTTGGACGTGAAGATCGGAGGATGACGTCGTGACCGAGCGCGTGAAGCGATTGCGCACGAAAAGCGTGGATGCCTTGCCCAGCATCTCCGCCGAGCGGGCGAAGCTGATGACGCAGTTCTACCAGGAGAACAGTGGGAAGTACTCGGCCCCGGTCATGCGCGCTCTGGCGTTCCAGCACTTCTGTGAACACAAGACCATCTACATCGGGCAGGACGAACTGATCGTCGGCGAGCGCGGCCCCGAGCCGAAGGCCACCCCGACGTATCCTGAGCTCACCTGTCACAGCCTCCAGGACCTGCGCACGCTGAACGACCGCGAGAAGACGTCTTACGCGGTCAGTCCCGACGTCATCAAGCTCTACGAGGAACAGGTGATCCCCTACTGGACGGGCCGCAGCCTACGCGACCGGATCTTTCAGGAGCTGCCGCCGGAGTGGCACGATGCCTATGACGCCGGCATCTATACCGAGTTCATGGAGCAGCGTGCCCCGGGGCACACCGTCGCGGACGGCAAGATGTATCGCAAGGGCATGCGCGGCTTTCAACGTGACATCGCGGAAGCGATCGCCAGGCTCGACTTCCACGACGATCCGCAAGCCTACGACAAGCGCGAGCAGCTCAAGGCGATGGACATCGCCGCCGGGGCCGCCATCATCTTCGCCGAGCGCCACGCCGCATTGGCGTCAAGGCTGGCCGGTGCGGAGTCCGATCCGACCCGCAAGGAGGAGCTGAAGCGCATCGCCGAGGTTTGCCGGCGTGTCCCCGTCGAGGCTCCGCGCGATTTCTGGGAAGCGCTCCAGATGTACTGGTTCTGCCACCTCGGCGTGATCACAGAGCTGAATGGCTGGGACGCGTTCAACCCCGGCCACCTCGACCAGCACCTCACACCGTTCTACAAGCGGGGCTTGGCCGACGGCTCGCTCACACGCGAGTCCGCCCAGGAACTGCTCGAGTGCTGGTGGATCAAGTTCAACAACCACCCGGCCCCGCCCAAGGTCGGTGTCACCGCCGCCGAGAGCGGCACCTACACCGACTTCGCCAACATCAACCTTGGCGGGTTGACGCGCGCCGGCGAGGACGCTACCAGCGAGGTCTCCTACCTGCTGCTCGAGATCATCGACGAGGTCCACACCGTCCAGCCCAGCACGAACGTCCAGATCTCACGCCATACGCCGGACGCCTTTCTCAAAGCCGCTTGTCGCGTGATCCGCAAGGGCTACGGCTTTCCTTCGGTCTTCAACGCCGACTCGGTCGTCGCGGAGCTGCTCCGCCAGGGCAAGCGCATCGAGGACGCCCGCGAGGGCGGCACCAGCGGCTGCGTCGAGACCGGCGCGTTCGGCAAGGAGGCCTACATCCTCACCGGCTACTTCAACCTGGTGAAGATTCTGGAGATCACGCTCCATGACGGCGTCGACCCGCGGACCGGCAAGCAGATCGGCCTCTCGACAGGCGACTCGCGTGGCTTCGGCGCGTTCGACGATCTATTCAACGCCTGGCAGAAACAGGTGCGGTACTTCGTCGACATCAAGATCGCCGGCAACCAGATCATCGACCGCATCTACGCCGCCGACATGCCGGCCCCGTTCCTCTCGATCCTGATCGACGACTGCATCACCAACGGCCGTGACTACAACGCCGGCGGCGCCCGCTACAACACCAGCTACATCCAGGGTGTCGGCATCGGCAGCCTGACCGACTGTTTCGCCGCGATGAAGAAACACGTCTTCGAGGAGAAGACGTTCACGATGAATGATCTGCTCCAGGTCCTGGACGTCGACTTCGACGGCCACGAGAAGCTCCGTCAGATCCTGCTCAACAAGTCGCCCAAGTACGGCAACGACGACGACGCGGCGGATGGCCTGATGCGGGCGTGCTTCGACGTGTTCTTCAACGCCGTCGACGGCCGGCCGACCGCCAAGGGCGGCAAGCATCACATCGACATGCTGCCGACCACCTGTCACGTGTACTTCGGCGCCGTCACCGGGGCGATGCCGGACGGACGCCAGGCGACCAGGCCGCTTTCCGAGGGCATCTCCCCAGTTCAGGGCGCCGACCGCTGCGGCCCGACGGCGGTGCTCAAATCCGCCGGCAAGATGGACCACATCAAGACCGGCGGCACGCTGCTGAACCAGAAGTTCACGCCGCAGGTGCTCGCCGGCGATGACGGCATCGACAAGCTCGCGAGCTTAATCCGGACGTACTTCCGACTCGACGGCCATCACGTCCAGTTCAACGTGATCGACGCCGACACGCTCCGCCGGGCACAGGCCAAGCCGGAGGAATACCGCAACCTGATCGTCCGCGTCGCCGGCTACAGCGACTACTTCGTCGACGTCGGCCGGACACTGCAGGACGAGATCATCTCGCGCACGGCACACGAGGCCGTCTGAGGCATTGCGCGCGAGCGTGCCGTTCGC
>CAZDTB010000528.1:0-3428 GCA_964508075.1 uncultured Planctomycetales bacterium | reverse complement strand
ACGGCACGGCGAGTTTGTCAGAACCACCGTCGCGCTCTACTCGCGCTCCGGGTGTTCGTTTGGTGGTGCAACTCGCAGATACTCTACACGACCGAATGCCGGCAGGAAGAGCGCGGAAGTTGCGGCTGAGCTTGATTCACTGCCTGCTGCGTGCATAATGCGGCGATTCGACGCCTTCGGGACGCGGTGCGACGCTGACGGACCGGTTCCGCTTTCTTTGAGTTGCGATGCGACGGAATCATCTACTTCGAGTCGCTACGCCGATCACTGCGGTGCTACTACTGGTTAGCGGTTGCGGTCCCGGCGGAGCGCTGCGGGTTCGACTGGAGGCCGAGGTCGAGCGCCCGGAAGCCGGCGTGGTGCTTTTCATCTGCGACGGATTATCCGTCGACCTGCTACGCGATGGCTGCGAAGCGGGTTGGCTGCCGAATTTTCGCAGGCGGTTCGTCGAGAACGGAACGCAGGTCGAGCACGCCGTCACCTGCGTGCCCTCGATCACCTATGCGGTCCTCACCACGTACGCGACCGGTGTCTCGCCGGCACGCCACGGGGTGCTCGCGAACGAATGGTTCGACCGCAGGCTGCGCCTCTGGCGCGAGTACGGCGTGATCAAGCACTACCGGGCCGTGAACGGCGACTTCTGTACTCCAACCATCTACGAGCGCATGCAGCCGCTGGTCTCGCTGAGCATTCAAAACCCGGTGCATCGCGGGGTGACCAGGAACGTGGCCAATTGGGCCCAGTCCGGCGTGCGCTGGTTCTTCCACGACTACACCGCCGTCGACAAGCTCACCGCGACGACGCTCGATTACGTCGCGAATTGGGCGAATCGCAACCGGGTCTGGCCCGCCCTGCTGGTCTGCTACTTCCCCGGGCTCGATTCGGTCGGCCACACGGACGGCGTGGAATCCGAGCTCTATCGCACGGCGGTCGAGCATCTCGACTTCCAGATTGGCCGCATCTGCGACTGGCTTGAGTCGGAGCAGCTGCTCGATACAACCACGCTCGTCTTGGTCGCCGACCACGGCATGGCCCCCGTGCACCCCGGCAACGTCGTTGATCTGAAAAGGATCCTGCGGAGAGACCTGCACCGTCACGTGACCGAAGCACCGTATCAGGACACGTCCTTTGAGGACCGCTATCACCGGTTCAAGCGTTACGACACCGTGCTGGCGAGAAGTGCCGTTCGCTTCGCCGCGATCCATTTTCGCGGGGAACTGAGCTGGAACGATCCGCTGGAGCCGGAGGAAGTCCGTTTGATCCTCGAAACACCGCCGGTCGGCCAACGACTCTGGGACTACGCCGGCGTCGACCTGGTCGCCTTTCGGTCCAGTGAAAACGAGGTCGAGCTGCACTCGCCGCGCGGCTCCGCTCGCATCGTCGAGCGCCAGGCGCCCGGCGGGCCGGAGTACCGCTACGTCCCCGTTCCGCACGACGTCTTCGGTTATCTGGATGATCCAAACCTCGGCAGCTTCGTCGCGGAGGGGTTCCATACCCGGCGCGAGTGGCTCGCCGCCACCTGCACCCGGATCTACCCCGACGTGGTCCCGCAGCTGATCCCGCTCCTGCGGAATCCGCGCAGCGGCGACGTCGTCCTGTTCGCCGCCCGCGGATACAGCTTCGGTCACGAGAAGAGCGGGCACGGCGGCATCCATCGCGACGAAATGTGCATCCCGATGATCTTCGCCGGGCCGGGGATCGAGCCCGGCGGCACGATCCACACGGCTCACGCGGTTGACCTGGCACCCACGATCCTGCAACTTCTCGGCTGCGAAGTGTCGGAGGAAGGTATGTTTGACGGCGTTCCCTTGCTGTTACGGTCACCCGTGAGCCCGGTCGCGCCAGCGGATCAGCCATGATCACGCGCTTCTCCGTTGCCAGCGGGTTCTTCGTGATCGTGCTCTCGGCGCTGTTGACCGCGTGTCAGGCCGACAGCGAGCCTACGCCTGTCGCGGAGCCACCCGCCGAAAAGGAGCCCGTGCGCTGGCGTGGCATGTCGATCCAGCTCTCGCGCGGTCCCGGGGCGCTTGGGGAATACCAGCCGCTGATCGGAGAGGTTGCCGAGCTCGGCGCCGACACGCTGTTGCTGAGCGTGGCCGGGTACATGGAGCACGCGCGTTCGCAGGCGATTTACATCGATGCTCAAAAGACACCGGCGCGTGACGGCCTGATCGCGCTCGTCCGTGAAGCCCGCAAGCACAAGCTCCGCACCATCCTCATGCCGATCATCCTGCTCAAACATCCGCGCGGCAGCGAGTGGCGCGGCGTCATCGATCCGCCGCAGTGGGACGAGTGGTGGAAGGACTACCGCGACTTCATCAAGTACCACGCCGACGTCGCGCGCGAGGGCGCGGCCGACGCACTGATCATCGGCTCCGAGCTGGTCAGCACCGAGAAGTACACCGACGAGTGGGAGACGACCATCTGGACCGCCCACGCGCACTTCCCGAACGGTCTGCTGGGCTACTCGGCCAACTGGGATCACTACGAGCCGATCAAGTTCTGGCACCTGCTCGACTTCATCGGCATGACCAGCTACTACACGCTCGCCGACAAGAAGAACCCCACCGTCGAGGAGATCGCTGCGCGCTGGCAGCCCTTCAAGAAAGAGATCATGGATTGGCGTCGCGAGGTGGGTAAGCCGCTACTGCTGACCGAGGTGGGTTGGTGCAGCCAGGAGGGGGCGGCCACGTCGCCGTGGAACTACTACCAGAACATGAAGGCCACCCCCGCCGGCCACGAAGAGCAACGCCGACTCTACGAGGCCTTTCTGCAAGTCTGGGACAACTCCCCCGGCCTGCTCGGCGTCTGCTGGTGGGAATGGACCTCCGCCCCCGGCGGCCCCGGCGACTTCAACTACACCCCCAGAAACAAACCCGCCGAACAAGTCCTCCGCCGCTGGTTCGCCGAAGGCAAGCCCGCCTCCCAACCCACCCAGCCTTCCCCGTGAGCGAAACGAGAAGCAGCGGCGGAAGGACCGCCGGGAGGGTAGCGCCACAGAGGTGGAATCTCCTGCTCTGTAGAAAAGGGCGCCGAGGCTGTCATCCCGACGACCAATGGCAGCAAGGAGCCTGGGGGACAGGCCTCCGGCCTGTCAATCGACCGGCCGGGTGGCCCATCCTTCGCGCAGCAAAGGGTGGGGGCGCGATTCGAAACCCGGGGGGCGATGACGCTGGTGCGAGATTCCCATCTCGCACCTCCGAACGCAGGATTCCCATCCTGCCCTGCACGTGGGAAGGGATTGCCTGACGCTGGTGCGAGATTCCTATCTCGCACCAGTAAGCAGTCCCGAAGGGACGTTTGAAAGTAGCCCAGGGCGGCAGCCCTGGGGGACGGGTGCCTGCGTGAAGCGCGGAGCCCCGGAGGGGCGATTGAGTAACTCGGCACAGGTTTCAATCGCCCCTCCGGGGCTCTGCGCGGTTCCCGGC
>CAZDTB010000527.1:0-3448 GCA_964508075.1 uncultured Planctomycetales bacterium | reverse complement strand
GCCGGCAGCAACTGGTCGAGAATGTGGTCCTCGGCGAGCGTCTCAGCCCGCTCACGAACCGATTTCGCCGCCTCCGCTCGCTCCAGCGCCACCGCCCGCTCAACCAGATCGCGGACGATCCCGTCCACGTCACGCCCGTGATATCCCACCTCGGTGAACTTGGTGGCCTCGACCTTAACAAACGGTGCGTTAATGAGTTGCGCCAGACGCCGGGCGATCTCGGTCTTCCCCACGCCGGTCGGGCCGATCATCAGAATGTTCTTGGGGGCAACGTCCTCCGCCAAATCCGGCGGCAACCGCAGCCGCCGCCAGCGGTTCCGCACGGCGATGGCCACGGCCCGCTTGGCGTCCTCCTGGCCGATAATGTACCGGTCAAGCGCCTTGACGACTTGTCGGGGCGTCAGTTCCTTCATCGCTCCAACTCAAGCCCGCCCCCGCGCACGCACGAGCCCGCTCCCAAACAACAAACCCCAGGCGCTCATCATAGCTCCTGCCCCCACCCGTCCGCAAACAGTGGCGCGCCAACCACCCGTGAACCACCTTCATCGCGGACAAGCCATGACCGTACCAGCCTCGCGGAGCACTCTCCGGCGACCGTCGAGCCGTGCCGGCCGAGCAATCTCGCGAAAACCTCCAGCGTCGAAACTCCTCGGGTGTCGATAAGAAAAGCCGGTCAAGTTTTTAGCGGATGAACGTGGAACTGAGAGCAATCGCATCCATTTAATAAGGTGGGTGCGGGGCCGGGCCCCCGGGAACGGCCCGGTCCTGACAGCCGGGCGATATTGAATACTATGTATGGGAGTCACCGACCGGAGTCAGCCGCAACGTCAGACGAAAGCGAGTGTGAGCCATGCAGCTCGAGGAAATCCGCGAAAAGTTCCCGATCACACGCAACTACAACTTCCAGAACCACGCCGCCATCGCGCCGATGTCCGCGCCGGCGGCCGAGGCCCTGATCGGGTACGCGCGCGAGCTCTCCGAAGCGGCTTACCTCCGCGGCAACTATTATCGCGCCGCCGAACGCGTCCGCAGCTCGGCCGCCAAGCTCATCAACGCCGACCCCGGCGAGGTCACCTTCGTCAAGAACACCTGCGAGGGAATCAACTACATCGCCAACGGCGTCCAGTGGCTCACGCGCGACAACGTGGTCACGACGGCAATGGAGTTTCCCGCGAACCTGTATCCGTGGCTGGCCCTGGAACAGCGCGGCGTCAGGGTGCTGCGCGTCGAGGACGAAGACGGGCGAATCCCCTTCGATCGCCTCGCCGCCGCCATCAACAACCGCACCCGGCTCGTCACGATCTCGGCCGTCCAGTGGTCCAACGGGCTGCGCATGGACCTGACCCGGCTGGGTGAGTTCTGCAAGGAAAAGGGGGTGCTGCTGTTCATCGACGCGATCCAGGCCCTGGGCGTCCACCCGATCGACGTCCGCGCGATGAACATCGACTTTCTCTCGGCCGGCGGACACAAGTGGCTGACTTCTCCGGAAGGCACCGGTCTGTTCTACTGCAAGCGCGAGCTCTGCGGTCACATCAAGCCGCCCGAGATTGGCTACATGTGCATGAAACACCCCTTCGAGCACAACGTCACCAAGTTCGACTGCCAAGAGCTGCACGACGACGCCCGCCGATTCGACAGCGGCGTATACAACCTCGCCGGAATCTGTGCCCTGGGTGCTTCGATCGATTTCCTGCTCGAGATCGGGATAGATGAGGTCCAGGTCCGGGTCAAGCACCTGACCGACCTGCTGGTCGAGGGATTGCGGTCGAAGGGCTGGCGGGTGCACAGTCCGCGGACGGCGAGCGAGTGGAGCGGGATCGTGTCGTTCTCCTCGCAGAAGCACGACACCGACAAGCTCCGCAAGCATCTGCGCGAGGAATTCAAGATCGTGGTGGCCAAGCGCTTGCGCCGCCTGCGGGCCAGCCCGCACTTTTACAACTCGACGGAGGAGATTCGGCAGTTGATCGATGCCTTGCCGGCCGGCTAGACCTTGCGGGGCGCCCGACCGTCCCGGCGTTGCCCAGCTAGCCCCGATAACCACCGGGTCAGCTGACCGCGAGCCGTGGGGATGAAGCCATGACCACCTGGACAAATAATCTCTTTGGAAGCGGCGGGCCGGGCGCCTATAATAGGAGCGCGGATGGCTTTGACCGCCAACCGCCGAGCGACGAAATCATGCGGAAGACTGTCACAACCGTGCGTTGCGTGCCCCGCTTCGGATACGAGCACGCGCAAGTGCGCACGATCGATCTCGACCTGTTCGACGCCGCCGATGAGCAGGAATTGCTGACCGCGTTGCGGACGTGGTTCGCCCAGCGCGGTATCGCCGACGCGGTCTACGACGTTTCCACTGACGACAAGGGCTTCTTCGCAATCATCAACGACGAGGCCTATCGCGAAGACTGGGGCGAAGCGTTGCTCTAGACCCGCCCCCGCGTTCAAACGTCAACATCAATCAACGGCCGGTGCATTCGCCGGCCGTTTTGCTTCGAAAAGGATCCAAGGATTTAAGGGGCTTGCGCCGTACGCTCAATTCAGTCTGCGGCCGGCAGGACGGTCCACGCGTTCCCAGAACGCCACCCCCACTTGAATCCTCGGATCCTCGAATCCTTTCAACCTCCATGCTCCAACCGCCGCAGCTTCTCGTCCGGCCCCATCACCAGCAGCACGTCGCCGGGTCGGAAAACGTAATCGGCGCTGGGGACGGCGTTGACCGCTTCCTGCCCGGCGCTGTCCTGCTGCTTAATCAACAAGATGGTGCACTCGTAGCGGTTGCGAATATCCAGGCTGCCGAGGCTCCTGCCGATGAACCGTCCGGGCACGTGAAACTCGACAATGCTGGTGTTCGCGACCGCCGGAAGCGGTTCCGCCCGCGGGCCGCGACTTACCGCCGAGACCATGCTCGAGGCCATGTCGCGCTTGAATAGCTCGGCGTTGTAACGCTCAATCACGTCTTCCGGCCAGATGGCGCCGACCAGACACCCGCGCTCGACCACCGGCACCTCGCCGCGATACCGCGTCAGCCGTTTCATCACGTCCGCGAGCGTATCTTCGGGGCTCACGGTGGGAAAATCGGTCTCCTGCATCATGTCCTGCGCGATGATGAACGCCTCGAACGAGGAGGCATCCGTCAGGACTGTCCGGCTCTGGCCGGCCGCGATCACGCCCAACAGCCGGCGGTCATCGTCGACCACGAAGATCGACGTGCCAGGATGCTCGACGAACTTCGCAACCACCTCCATCAACCCCGCGCCGGGCCTGACGGTGACGACGTCGGAGCGCAGCTCATCGCGCACCAGCAGATGCCGCAGGACGCTGATGTCGCGGCCCCGGTGAATATCCACCCCCCGCCGCAGCAGCTTCATCGTGTAGATCGACCCCCGCAGCAGCCGCGTAGTCAGAAGCGTTGCGATGATCGTGCTGATCATCAGCGGCAGCATGATCTTGT
>CAZDTB010000526.1:0-3454 GCA_964508075.1 uncultured Planctomycetales bacterium | reverse complement strand
CACGACCGGGTAAGCCTCGTAGTAGTCTCTCAGCTCATCCAGGTACCCGAGGCAGAACGTCAGCGCGACCAGTGGCACGACAATCCACAGGCTGTGCCGCAGAAACAGCGGTTTATCCGACCATTTGTAGAACAGGAGCAATACCAGCCCGCACCATCCGAAGACCGTCGCGAGTGGATACGCGCCTAACACTTCGAGATTGTGGTGTGGGAAGTGCATCTCCGCGAACGAACCCGGATTGTCTCGAAACGCCGCGAACAACACTATGTTGACTGCGGCGAAGATCGCCAGCTGAGCCAGGAGGAGCCCCGCGAACCGCGCTTGGGTCATGCGCGTTCGGTTCCAGAAGTAAACCGCGAAGACCGCCGTCAGCAGAATCGTGGTTTCCTTGTTCAGACAGGCAATCAGGTACACCACAAGAAACATCTTCCACTTCGCGCGCACCATCAGCGCGAGACCGAGCGTAAACAAGAACACGGCCGGAAAATCATACAGATAGCTGTAGTAACGAAAGAACTGCGTCAGGCCCACGAGTGTGACCAGCGTAAAGACGTCGCGGACCCGCGTGGATACCTGATAGACTCCACTCAGCAGATACCGCAATGCCCACACAAACCCCCACAGTGACATGTACATCAGCAGAACCGCGATGAAGTACTCAATCAGGTATTCATGTTCCCATCCCAGGATCGTGAACAGATTCTCGACCGCGGGGTGCTCGCCAAGTGAGTAGTGAATGGCCGTTGTGGTGTTGGGTGGAATTGCGAGCGTGATCAGCCTGACTGTGGTGGGCAACAGCGCCCGCTGGACGAAGGGCTTGGCGGCGGTGCCATAGATCATGTCGCCGAACATGGCCCGGTGGTATCCGTTGATTCCCGGTCGGCAGAGGAAGACGCCGAACACCAGCGCGGAGAGGATGATGGACGCGCACAGGTAGAACATGCGCCAGGTCGATGGGCGCCTACCGAGGTCAACGGTAGTCATGGGGGTACCCCCTGCACGAGATCCGGCGATCATGCGCGTGCCGGCCCAAGTGTGGCGTCTGGGGCCGGCACATCACTTCACCCACTTCCAGTCGATGACCTTCAACTCGACCTTGCGCCGACCGCTCCACTCGTTGATGATCGGCTCGAAGGCCAGCTGCAAGCGGCGATGGTCGCGCAGCTCGTCGAGCTGCCGGCCGCGCCCGAATGCGATCGCCTTGCGATAGGTGCGACCCTGCCGGACATTGAACTGCAAGTGCTTTCCGCCCTGCCCGACGGTCCGAGGCTCATCGGCCAGATCGACCGGTCCGGCTGCCAGGCGGGGCCGGGGGTTGCCGATGCCGAACGGAGCCATGCGCAGGATCGACTCAACGATGGCCGGCACCAACTGTTCGAGTTGCACCTGGTCATCGAGCCACAGCTTGGGGACCAGATCGGCCGGCGTAAGCCGCTGGGCCGCCTGCGCGAGAAACGCGTCGGTGAAGGCGTCGATCTCATTCGCCGCGATCTTCACCCCTGCCGCCATCGCGTGCCCGCCGTGGCTGATCAGGTGCTGCTCACAATCGGCCAAGACCTCATGAAGCGGGAAATGGCGAATGCTACGGCCTGATCCCTGTCCGCTGGCCCCGTCGAGCGAGATCAGCAGGGTGGGACGGTGAAACTGATCAACCAGTCGGGAAGCGACGATGCCGATCACGCCCCGATGCCAATCGGCACTGGCAAGCACGATTCCGCGACAGCTTTCGCGATCAAAACCCCGGGCGACGACCATCTCGGCAGCTTGCTTGACGATCTCCTGCTCAACTTTCTGTCGCTTGCGGTTCTGTTCGTCAAGGTTGGCGGCGATCTCAGCGGCGCGCTCGGGGGTTGCCCGCGTAAAGAGCTCCACCGCCAGTCTTGCGTGCCCCAAGCGCCCGACCGCATTCAGACGTGGCGCCAGCATGAAACCCACGTCGAATTCGTCATAGCGCGCCTTGCCGGTCAGGCCGGACACTTCGATCAGCGCGCGCAGACCTGGATTGTTCGTGTGACACAACTGCCGCAGTCCGAAAGACGCGATCACGCGATTCTCGCCGACCAGCGGCACCACGTCTGCCACCAGCCCCAGCGCCGCGAACGCCGTCGCGTCGAGCAGGTACTCGCGGTATTCCGGGGTCACGCGGCTTGCTCCGCAGGTCTCCTGGGCCAGCGCCCAGCCGACCTTGAACGCCACTCCCGCGCCCGAGAGATTTGGGTTGGCCGAATCCCCGCCATGCGCCGTGGGATGTGCGATCGCACTGGCGTCAGGAAGCTCCCCGCGCGGCTCGTGGTGATCGGTGATGATCAGTTCCAGGCCGAGCTGACGCGCCAACCGAGCCTCTTCCACGGCGGTGATGCCGCAATCGACCGTAATGACCAGCTCCGCGCCGTCGGCGTGAATCTGCCGGAGCGCCTTGGCGTTGACGCCGTAGCCTTCGTCGAAGCGACTTGGGACATAGAAATCGACGTTCGCACCGGCGAGCGTGAGCCCGTGCCATAGGATCGCGGTGGCGGTCACGCCATCGACGTCGTAGTCGCCGTAAATGACGATCTTCCGTCCGGTCCGGGCGGCCTCGGCCAGCCGCCGGCCGGCCTCAACCGCGCCGGGCAAGCGCTCAGGCGGGAGCAACTCCTTCAGCTCGGGCGTCAGGAAGCGGCGCACGGCGGTCGCGGTGCGCACTTCGCGATTGAGCAGAATCTGGGCCAACAGTGGCGCGATTCGCGCCGCGCGCGAGAGCCGGTCGCAGTCCGGCTGCGGCGGCGCGATGATCCACTCACGTTCGACTTGCGGGATGACAGCCAGCGTCTGGGCCTCCATGCACGAGGATGAATTCCAGCCCGAAGTGTAGCAATCCGAACCACCCGATGAAACCCGCCCCTGAGGCCCGCCCCTTAGGCCCTATTTCCCCGCATACTTCTTCAACAACACGCCATACTTCTCAAAGACTGCTGGCGTCAGCTTCGATCGATCCGACCAGATCGCCAGCTCGAGCGCGTCGTGGATCGCCGACTTGCCGAGCGGCTGGGCTGCGATCGATTCGACGGCTGCCCGCATCAGCGTGACCGCGTTCGCCGTTGCCGCCTTGAGATGTGCGACGATCTCCGCGAGCAACTTCTGCTTGTCCACTCCCGGTTGGTGTGGCTTCCAACAGTCGTAGTCGGTCACCAACGCCACCAACGCGTAACAGATTTCAGCTTCCCGCGCCAGCTTGGCCTCCGGCATCGCGGTCATGCCGATCAGGTCGCCACCCCAAGTCCGATGAATCCGCGACTCGGCGATGGTGCTGAACGCCGGTCCCTCCATGCAGACGTACGTTCCGGTGCGATGGACCGTCGTGCCCACACGGTCCGCGACCGCGAGCAGCCGGGTGCGCAGGTCCGGACAGAACGGCTCGGCCAGCTCGACGTGCACCGCCAAACCCTCATCGAAGAACGTCGGCGTGCGCCGACAG
>CAZDTB010000525.1:0-3457 GCA_964508075.1 uncultured Planctomycetales bacterium | reverse complement strand
AGGCGTTGTCGCTCGCAATCGAGGACCTGGACGCGTACGAAGAGGAATACCCCGGTCTCGAAGGCTCGGTTCTCTAGCACGGCGATCTGGATGACGATGGCGGACTCGATCCGGATGACTACGGCATGTTGTGGGAGAAGTACCGAATCTGCAGGGCCGACTTCAACCAGAGCGGCGTGGTCGGTCTGGAGGACCTAGCGGCGTTATTGGGAACCTAACGGATTGTGTCCCGGCGACCCCGGCTACAATCCCGCCTGCAACCTGATCGAGACCGACCCGCCGGACGGCTGCGTCAATCTGTACGACCTGGCGGAATTCCTAAGCCAGTACGGGGGCGTCTGCGACTGCTACGGTGGGCTCGGTGAGGGCGGTTCCGGCGAAGATGGGGCTGGGCCCGAAGGCGACGGCGAGGGGGAGGGGCTGGACACCGTCAGCGTCTACATCGAGGCGTACGACACCGGGGGCTACACCGGCGGCGGGTTCAACGGTGAAGTCGACCACTTCGTCTTCGATATGAAGCTCGAGGTGCCTGACCCGAACGACGACTGGGTGACCAGCGGGGCAGTGCTCACCGCCGAGAACGACGCGACGTTCCGCCTGTCGCTCGGGCCGACGTGGCCGGACGAGTACGCCACGTTTGTCAGCGCCCCGTGGACGACACTTCCGGCTCTGCCGAACGCCAACGTGGTCGGGGCGTACCTGCCGCCGGACCCGACGTATGTGTTCACCACTAGCGGGATCAACCTGGGTTGGTTTGACTCGGCTAACTCGCTGAACGGGCCGGCAACCGTGATGCGTCTCGTCATCGACGTCAGCGACGTCCCCGGCGCGGACGTGTCGGAGGGGTTCGGCAGCGTGTACTTCTCCACGGGCGGGCCGCTGAACCCGTCGGATGTTCTCGTGGCCCAACTGCAATCGGAAACCGGCACGGCCGCGTTCGGGTCGAACCTCTTCCCGTTAAGCGGGAGTTACTACGTGAAGGGCGAGTAGCGATTGACTTACGCTAAGTCACCGCGCGGGCCGCGCCTGTTCGATCCGCCTGTCTGGTGGCCGGAAAGGCGCGGTTGCCCCGCGTGGTTGAGGCAAGTCTCGATTCCCGACGCATCGTCTCAACGATGCGCCGGGAGGTAAGAGTCCTTTACGTACTCGCCCAACATGCGGTGCGTGCTGAAGCGGCAGGCGACGGTCTTGAGCGAGTTGGCCATCATGCGGACCCAGCGGCGCGGGATGCCGTCGCGATCGCGCTTGTAGAACATCGGCGCGATCTCTTTTTCGAGCAGGTTGTAGATAACTTCGGCGTCGTGCTGGTCTTGCTGGGCGCGTGACTTCATCTCGGTGCCGTCGCCGATCGCCCAGCCGTTGCGATCGTTGTACGCCTCGGGCCACCAGCCGTCGAGGATCGAGCAGTTGAGGCCGCCGTGCAGCGGGGGCTTCATGCCGCTGGTGCCGGAGGCCTCCATCGGCCGGATGGGGTTGTTGAGCCAGACGTCGCAGCCGGCAGTGAGCAGGCGGCCGACGTGCATGTCGTAGTTTTCGAGCACGACGACGCGGCCGCGCAAGCCCGCGCTGTGGGCGGCACGATAGACGCGCTGGGCGAGGGCTTGGCCGCTGGCATCACGCGGATGCGCCTTGCCCGCGAAAACAAGTTGCACCGGACGCTCCTCATCATTGAGGATTCTGGTCAAGCGCTTCGCATCGCGGAAGATCAATGGGGCCCGCTTGTACGTCGCGAAACGCCGCGCGAAACCGATCGTCAGCGCGTTGGCGTCGAACATCTCGTGGGCCGCCGTCAGGTCCTCCACCGGGCCGACTTTGCGCTGGATCTGCTCGACCAGCCGCTCGCGGATGAAGTTGACCAGCTTGGCGCGCAGCGAATTTCGCATCGCCCAGAACTCGGCCGGCGGAATCCGATTGGCGCGGGCGGCCCAGTTATCGTTCGGCGTGGCGCCGATCCAGCGCGGCCTGAGATAACGCTTGTAGAGCGGCTCGGTTTCCGGCGCGAGCCAGGTCTGTGTGTGGATGCCGTTGGTGACGTGTCCGATCGGGACCTTCGTAGCCGACTTCACGCCGTATACGCCACGCCACATCTCGCGCGACACTTTGCCGTGCAGCTTGGCGACGCCGTTGACGTGCGCGCTGAGCTTGAGCGCGAGGATGGTCATGCAGAACGGCTCTTTCCGGTTCTCGGGATTCTCGCGGCCCAGAGCGAGGAACGCGTCCCGACCGATCCCCAGCGCTTCGCGGATCGGAGCCAGGTACTTGGTGATCAGCTTGGGGTCGTAGCGGTCGTGCCCGGCCGGGACCGGCGTGTGCGTGGTGAAGACGGTCGAACCCCGCACGATCTCACAAGCCCGCTTAAACGACTTACCCTGGGCGCGCAGCTTGCGGAGACGATCGACGCCGCAGAACGCGGCGTGGCCTTCGTTCAGATGGTAGACGGTCGGTCGGATGCCCAGTGCCTGCAACGCGCGGAAGCCGCCGATGCCGAGCAGAATCTGCTGCCGCAGGCGTGACTCAGAGTCACCGCCGTAGAGATAATGCGTCAGCGCGCGATCCTGTGGCCGATTGTCCGGGATGTCGGCATCGAGCAGATACAGCTCGGTGCGCCCCACCTGCAGCTTCCAGATCTTCGCGTAGACCTTGCGCCGGGCCAGCGTGACGGCGATGGTCCGGCCGGTGTCTTGTATCGGCCACTCTTGAAAGTCGTACCAGGGATAAGTGACGCGCGTGGTGCCGTCGCGGTTCAGTTGCTGCTCATAGTATCCGTGTCGGTACAGCCGGCCGACGGCCACCAGCGGGACGCCGAGATCGGAGGCGGACTTGAGGTGATCGCCCGCGAGCACGCCGAGGCCACCGGCGTACTGCGGCATACTCTCGTGGATGGCGTACTCCGAGCAGAAGTACGCGACCTTGAGACGTTTGTCACGTCCCTTCGCAGCGCGCGCGAACCAGGTTCGGGTGCGACGGTACTTGCGGAGCTGTTGCTCACAGCGCTTGAGCTGGATGATGAAGTTGGCGTCGGCCGCGAGAGCCTCGCGGCGCTCCGGCGACAGACTCGCCAGCGTCCTGATCGGGTTGTGGTTGCTCGCTCGCCACACGACTGGATCGAGGGCGGCGAAGAGGCGCTGCGTCTCGACGTTCCACGTCCATCGCAGGTTCATCGCCAAGTCGCTGACGCGCTCGAACACGTCGACGGCCGGTTGACGGGCGTTGGCCCGCTTCTTTCGTTTGGCTTGGACCATCAACAATCTCCGGAGTCTAAATAAGGGCAGGATTGTAGCGGCTGCCCGGCAGCGGGTCACGTTCGCCCGAACGAGCCAGCCCGGGCGTACGCCGGTGGGGCCTTGAGCGACTCCTGGGGCGTTGTAGCATGTGGACGGCTGTGGTCCGGTCGTGGTCTCGACCGCTAGTGTACTGTCTCAGAAACAAGCAACCTTCTGTAGAGGTGGGGCGGGCG
>CAZDTB010000524.1:0-3469 GCA_964508075.1 uncultured Planctomycetales bacterium | reverse complement strand
CTACGTTCGCGGCCAGCTGCATGGTGTCGAGACCAGCTGGCACAAGAACGGACAGAAACGGACCGAGCAGCACTACGATCACGGCGTTCGGCACGGCGTTCGGCACGACTGGGACGAACAGGGCCGGCTGCGTCGCGAGGAGCATTACGTCAAGGACCGCCCACACGGCACCTGGACGATCTGGAAGCCCGACGGCACCGTCAAATGGCAAGCCCGCTTCGACCACGGTAAGCCACTGCCTTAGATAGTCTCTGCAGGACGATGCCATGAAGCTGGTTCACGGCATTGCGCCTTGCTAAGATTGGTAGCATTTCGCTATTATGGAGGTGAGTTGAAAGGGTGGCCACGTTCCGACCGTGGTCCGCGAGGGGCATTCTTGTCGGACCACTGCGTCCCCGACCTAAAGGAGGGAGATGATGACTCGCCGACCACTTTCTTGCATTGTAGCGCTATCCTTGATCGTCACAGTGGCGAGCTTCGCGCGGGCCCAGCAAGCCGACAAGGCGCCGCCGAAGTCGCCGCCCCCGGTGGGGCATCATGAAGTCCAGAACGATCCGTACATCCCGGTGGAACGGGAAACCATGCGGACCGGTCCGGGTGGCCGGTATGTGCGCGACGGGTACGTCGCGGTGCAGGTCAACGTCGACGCGCAAGGGAACAACATCCTCGGCGACGCCGCCAACGAGCCCACCATCGCCGTCGATCCAACCGATCGCCACCACATGGTCGTTGGCTGGCGCCAGTTCGATTCCGTCATGAGTGATTTCCGCCAGGCCGGTTGGGGCTACACGGCCGACGGGGGACGAACCTGGACTTTTCCCGGCGTCATTGAGCCGGGCGTCTTTCGCTCCGACCCGGTCATTGATGCGGACTCGCAGGGAATCTTTTACTACAACAGCCTCACCACCAACGATATGTGGAACTTCTGGTGTCACGTCTACCGGTCCACCGACGGCGGCCAATCCTGGGATGCCGGTACCTACGCCTGGGGCGGTGACAAACAGTGGCAAACCATCGACAAGAGCGGAGGCATCGGCGACGGTAATATCTACGCCGCCTGGAATCTCTCCTACAGCTCCTGCGACGGGCTCTTCACGCGTTCCACCAATGGCGGGCAGTCGTTCGAAAGCTGCGTCTACGTGCCCGGGAACCCTTACTGGGGAACCCTCGCCGTCGGACCCGATGGCGAGCTCTATATCTCCGGCAACGGCTTCGTCGTCGCCAGGTCCACCTCCGCCCAGGATCCGCTGCAACCAGTCACCTGGGACTTCTCCACCAGCGTCAGCCTCGGTGGCAGCATGATTATGTCGGCCGGGCCCAATCCTGCCGGCCTGCTGGGGCAGTGCTGGATCGACGTCGATTGCTCCGATGGACCGACGCGCGGCAACGTCTATCTGCTCTGCTCGGTGGATCCGTCCGGGAGCGATCCGCTCGACGTCAGGTTCTCGCGCAGTACTGACGGTGGGCTGAGCTGGAGCCCGTCCGTGCGCGTCAACGACGACGCCAGCAGCAGTGCCTGGCAGTGGTTCGGAACCATGTCCGTCGCGCCCAACGGGCGCATCGACGCCGTCTGGCTCGACACGCGCGCCGACCCCGGCGGCTATGACTCCGAGCTCTACTACTCGTTTTCCGAAGACGCCGGCGTGACCTGGTCCCCCAACGAAGCTCTCACCCCGCCCTTCGATCCGCAGCTCGGCTGGCCCCAGCAGAACAAGATGGGCGACTACTTCGACATGATCTCCGACGAAATGGGCGTTGACCTGGCCTTTGCCGCCACACTCAACGGCGAGGAGGACGTTTACTACATGCGCATCGGCGATACCTGCTTCGATGCCGGCACCGTCGAGTTCGATCGCAACGAGTATGCCTGCGAGAGCGTCGCCAACATCCAGGTCAACGACTGCGGCCTGAACACCGACGACGAGCTGGTCGAGACCGTGCAGATCACGATCGACTCCGATTCCGAGCCCGCGGGCGAACCGGTGCTGCTCACCGAGACCGACATCGACACCGGCCTGTTCGCCGGCGCGATCCAGCTGAGCGAGGTCGACGCCGCCGGCGTGCTCCTGATCGCCGAGACCGACACGGTGACCGCGACATACATCGACGCCGACGACGGTGAAGGCGGAAGCAATATCGTCGTCACCGATACTGCCACGGTCGACTGCACCATGCCGATCATCTCGAACGTCCAGGTGACCAACATCGGCCCGCGCGATGCGTACGTCCTATTCGACACCGACGAGCCGACGCTTGGCAGCGTACGCTATGGTACCTCCTGCGACGACCTGACCGACTACGCCTCACAGGGCGGCTACGACACCACCCACTCGGTCCGTCTGGGCGGCCTGACTGACAACACCACCTACTTTTTCGCCGTCGATGCCGAGGACGAGGCCGGCAACCCGGCCAGCGACGACAACGGCGGCGCGTGCTACGTGTTTGCCACGCCGGACATTCCCGACTTCTACACCGAGTCCTTTGAGTCTGGCGGCAACGACCTCGACTACCTGAGCCTGATCTTCATCCCCAACGGGAGCTACGACTTCTACGACGGCTGCGTCGAGGAGATCGACGAGCTGCCCACCGACCCCAGCGGCAGCACCAACATCTATCTCTCCGACGACGACAACGAGCACGTATCACTAAGCGGCGGCCAGACCGTCTCGCTCTACGGGCAGAATTACAGCGGCTTCTACGTCGGCAGCAACGGCTACATCACGTTCGGCTCCGGCGATAGCGAATATAGCGAGTCGGTCGCGGGCCACTTCGCCCTGCCGCGTGTCTCCGCCCTCTTCGACGATCTCAACCCCTCCTCGGGCGGCACCGTGAGCTGGAAACAACTCGACGACCGCGCCGTGGTCACCTTCCAGAACGTTCCCGAGTACGGCGAGACCACTACCAACACCTTCCAGGTCGAGCTGTTCTTCAACGGCCAGATCACCATCAACTACCTCGCCATCGCCGCCAACGACGGCCTCGCTGGACTTTCAGCAGGTGATGGCGTTGATCCCGATTTCTACCCGACCGACCTCTCCGCCATGGGCAACTGCGGGCCGCAGCCGCCGGTCGCGGACAACGGTGCCGCCTCGACTCTGGCGAACACGCCCGTCACCATCACGCTCATCGCCAGCGATGACGGCTTGCCCGAGCCGCCGACCCTCGTCTACATCATCGATTCGCTCCCGGCGCACGGAACGCTCAGCGATCCGAGCGCCGATCTGATCGAGACCGTGCCCTACACGTTGGCCGACAGCGGCAACCAGGTGGTCTACCAGCCCGATTGGTGGTATCTCGGCTCGGACAGCTTCATGTTCAAGGCTAACGACGGCGGCACCCCGCCCGACGGCGGCGACTCGAACCTCGCGCTGATCGCGATCGAAGTGATACCGCCCGATCCCGAGTTGGCCGTCAGCTTCCCGCTCGACTCCGACCCGGCCTGGTCCACTCAGGGCCAGTGGGCCTTCGG
>CAZDTB010000523.1:0-3475 GCA_964508075.1 uncultured Planctomycetales bacterium | reverse complement strand
GTGAGGGCGAGGATCGGCACTTCCAAACGCGTCTTGGCCAGCATTCGCGCCGTGGCGCCGGCGATGGTGAAAACCACCACCGCGCGCACGCGCTCGGCGTGGATGATCGAATGCACCGCCTGGACGATGGCCGCCTCGGTCCCGCTCAGCCGCATGTTGCTGGGGTGTTGACAAGGCCCTTCGGCCAGGTACTCCTCGGCGCGCCCGACGATGGCGTTCATCGTCCTGACCGCTTGCACCGGATGCTTGCCGACGGCCGTCTCGCCGGAGAGCATGACCGCGTCGGTCCCATCGAAAACCGCGTTGGCCACGTCCGACACTTCCGCCCGCGTGGGCGTGGGCTGCTCGATCATGCTCTCGAGCATCTGCGTGGCGATGATGCAGCACTTGCCCGCCTGCTCGCACAGCCGCACGAGGCGCTTCTGGGCGATGGGTACCTCCGGCAGGGCCAGTTCGACACCCAGGTCGCCGCGGGCCACCAGTACGGCGTCGGCCGCTTCGATGATCGACTCGATGTTCCTGAGCGCCTGCGGCTTCTCGATCTTGGCCACGATTTGGGCGGTGCTGCCGCCGGCATCGAGCAGCTCGCGCAACTGCGCGATGTCATGGGCCCGTTGCACGAATGACAGCGCGACGTAATCGAAGTCCTGCCGAGCGATCCACTCGGCGTCGGCGCGGTCCTTTTCGGTCAGCGCGGGTAGTGACAGCTCGGTATCGGGCAGATTCACCCCTTTGGAGCTGCGGAGCATGCCGCCGACGGTCACGCGACAGGCAATCCGGTCACGGCGGCGAGCGTTGACCACCTCGACCTCGATTCTGCCGTCGTCGAAGCTGATCCGATCGCCCTTATGAACTGCGTCGATCAACTCCGGCAGCGTTGTGCTGATACCTTGCCGCGTTCCTTCGACCGGCTCTCGCCGGATAACCAACTCGTCGCCCGTTCGAAAAATGACGCCGTCACCTTCGACTTTGCCGACGCGGATTTTCGGTCCACACAGATCGGCCATGGCCGCCAGTGGCACGCCGAGCCGCTTCGACACCGCCCGAACGTTCTTCAGACATCGAGCGTGCTCGTCGAGCGTGCCGTGGGAGAAATTCATCCGGAAGACGTCCAGGCCCGCCTCGACCAGCCTGGTCAGGGTCGGTAAGTCGCAGCAGGCCGGCCCGAGGGTGGCGATGATCTTGGTCTTGATCGGCATGGTCGGAGTCCGCGAGGCGTTAGGCCTCCTTCGCTACCGAATACCCAACCCGGCGTGGTGGGTCAATCGTCCAGACACGTGCGCCGGCGACTTCAGGCGAACATCCCACAAGCGCCGAGACCGACCCATCACCGATTTGGGCGACGGAGGGAAGCGTCCGTAAGTGGTGGGCGCCAGGCCGGCGCGATCCCGGACGGCCGGCGAGTCCGCCACGATGCCGAGCAGAAACAGGTCGGTCCGATAAACGCCTAACTGGTTTTCGCCCAGGAAGTTACAGAGCAACGGCGACAAGTGGCCAGCGTTGTCATCACGCAACAGATTATAACTAACTTGTATACAATGATTTACGCTGTATATCGCCTCAGAGCGGGTTCACAGATGGTGAAAAAACTCAACGCGAGCAGAAGCAGCCGGCCGACGCCCCAAAACGGACAACATTGGGGGTTTCCCTTACTATATGTTGGGTAAGTACTTGGGCCCGCTGGGGAAGACGTGCCTTACTGGAGCACTTCTGGTACGCCCTTTGCGGACACTCCAAAGCACCTGGGTAAACGCGCGGCCGGGTCGCCGCGTATCTAGCGACGCGAGCAAAGCGTCGTTGGCGGAGAACGAGGGGACAAACTCATGAAGACCTCATCAAGATACGTTGCGTTCGCAGGGCTGGTTTTGACCGTGACGGTGCTGGTCGGCAGCGTCCGGGCCGTTCCGGTCATCGCCAACGGGCCGATCGATAGAGACGTCGTCTTTACCATCGGCAATGGAGTCCTCGGGTTCGACAGGAGCGTGGGCACACTGGGCGCGCTGGTGTCGATGCCGAGTTCGGCGGATGGCGGCGAGATCGAGCCCTCGTTGAGCTATCCGGGGCCTTACAATTTCGATTTCAATATCGAAGCGCTGCTGCTGCTGGATCAAAGCGGCGCCACTGGAGCGAAGGGCAAGTTCGCCGCGGCCTCGTTCACCCTGACCGACCGCGACAACGGCGACGCAGTACTGTTGCAGGGCGCGATCCCGTCGGATTTCGTCCTTTATGAACTTCTCTGGGTTACCGAGACGTTGTTCGCCGGGGACCTCCCGATTACGGTTTCCGGCGGCTCGCTCTTTGCCGAATTTGGCCCGGTAGGCTTTATCGCATTCAACCTGCCGGCGAGCCCCAGGCCGCTCGTCGATTTCAGCGGAGACCTGAACTTCACAGGCAGCATCACGTTGAGCGTCCCCGAGCCGATAAGCTGCGCCCTGCTGGGCGCCGGAGCGCTGTTCCTGCTGCGGCGCCGCAGATGAGGCGCAGGACTGCTTTGCACGAATCCGCCTCTGGGCCCGACTAGCGTTCAGAGGCGTCCATTCTGGGGGAGCCAGAGAGCACAGAGGGATGGAGAGCTTGGTGCCGGGTGTGCCCGACGAAGGGCTCACTGGGCAGGAGGGGAAGATCCCGTGGGTCTCCCGGCGCGCATCGCGAGAGCACGGCCGGGGAACAAGGCGGGCAGGTTTACGCGTGAAGGAGGAAACTATGACTCGCGCGGCAATTGCTTGCGTACTGGTGGTTGGGCTGGCCGGTGTTGCCCAGGCGGGTCTGCCGCCCGGTTACACGGGCGGACCGATCGACACAATCACGGTGGCCAATGCGGACGTGAGCTTCGGCCCCGGTGGGGTCGGCAGCACGCTGGCGCTCGACGCCCACACGGGGATGACGACCGTCTACTACGACCCCAACGGTACGGACACGTTCAGCGCCGACTTCGACCTGGACACGTTCCTGACGTACGACTGGTCGAGCGGCGGCCTGGCCGATGGCCAGTTCGCGAACGGCTCGTGGGCGTTGGCCTATGGCGGTGACAATCTGCTGGCCGGCGGCGTGGAGTGGTACCGCGTGGCCGAGTCGCAGGAAATGCCGGGTGTGCTGATCGGCGTGGGTTCGCTGGTCAACACGACTGGCCTGCTGGTGTCTCGGACCGACTGGCCAGAGGGAGACGCCTCGACCAGTTCGATCATGTTCATGCTGGACATGGATCCGGACGATTTCGGCTCGCCGTTTACCGGCAGCGCGATGATCAATCTGGCGCCAGACGATCGCTACATCCCCGAGCCGATCACGGCGTTGCTGCTGGTCGGCGGACTGTTGGCGATTCGGCGTCGCATATAGCTTGCGCGCGGGCATATTGCGGGCGAGCGGTTCGGCTTGGCCGGCGCCGGCGCGCAGTCTGAGTTGAACCTCACGTGCCGCGGAGCGCACGATTGAAAGGGCGGCCCCGGAGCGGGCCGCCCTGCCTTTGCGCAACGCG
>CAZDTB010000522.1:0-3476 GCA_964508075.1 uncultured Planctomycetales bacterium | reverse complement strand
TAGGGTTTGTTAGGAATGCCTATGGTCGGCGACGGCCCGGGTAGTAGGCAGGCCCGGACGGACAGCAGCGCCAACCGACTCCGCACGCGTGTGCCGGATGACGTGTATTTTAGGTCAATTGATGCTGAGCGCCCAGCGCGGGCGTTCCGGGTTTCGAGTTTGCGTGAGGTGGTAGCATGACGCCATTGGTCCCACAGCGCGCCGCATGGACGCCGCTTGTCGTTGTGATGTTCTTCTGGTTCTTGGCGGGTGTCGTTTCCAGCCAGGATCAACCCCCAGCCGCGCAGCCGGCCGACGAACCCGTCGCCGAGGAGGCCCGGGCCGGCGCCGACCAGCCGGCCACGACGCAGCCGACGGGTCAACCGGTCGTGCGCCCGGTCACGCCCCCCGCCACGGCGCCGGCGACGCAGGCGGCGCGGGACCGTTTCGTGAAGTATAGGCAAATGAAGGAGGCGGCGGCCAAGAATGGTCAGGGCAGTGTGGGCCAGCCGCCGAAGGAACCCGCCTCGCGACCGCAAAGCGAGGGGGCGCCACGCGGCGGCAAGAAGCTGACCAAGCAGGAGCGCGAGCAACGTCTGGCCAAGATGCGCGGCCGCAGCGAGGAAGCCCGGCGCAAGGTGCTGGAGCAGCGCGGGCAGGAGCCGACATCGCAGGAGGCGGCGAAGGATGAGCAGGCCAAGCCCGAGGAGAAGCCGGGCGAGGTGGAGCTGGGCGACGTCACACCGCCGCTGGAGGAGCCCCCCGGCGAGCAGAGGATCATCACCCCCCCGTACGGAACGACCGAGTGGGAACCGCCGGAGCAACCTGAGGAGGCGGGCGACGAGCGTCACGTGACGCTGGTGGAAGAGCAACCGGTCGAGGCTCCGCCGGAGCCTGACGACGGGCGGTCGTATTTCATCTCGTTTGTGGACATGCCGTGGGAGGACGTGGTCAAGCACTACGCCAAGCTGGTCGGCAAGCCGATCATGGCGGACGCCACGGTGGCGCCGTTCGGCGAGTTGACGTACGAAAGCCAGCGGAAGTTCACGAAGGAGGAGATGCTCGATGAGCTGAACTTCCTGCTGGTGGAGCAGGGCTACTTCGTGCTCGAGACGATCGACTACATCTACCTCGTTCCGCTCAACGAGTTGGGCAAGTACATCCCGCTCGAATACGTCTTCGAGAGCAGCGCGGCGTTCGAGCTGGCGAACCTGCGCGATCTCGAGCTCTGCGAGGTCCACATCCGGATCAAGGATCGTTCGGCGGAGGAGATGCGCGACATGCTCAGCCCGAGCATGCCGGATCATGCCCTCCCGGTGGTGGTCGGCAACACGAACCAGATCAAGATCACCGGGTTGGCGCAGGACGTGCGGCGATTCCAGAGTCTGCTCGAGATCGTCGAGACCGAAAAGTACGATCCGCGCGAAACGCGCTTTATCAAGGTCGAGACGAACGTGCGTGAAGTCGAGCGGATGCTGCGCGAGATCCTCGGTGCGACCAAGCCGCAGCGGCAGTACAACCGCGAGACGAGGAAGTTCGAGACGGTCGGTGGCGATAGCAAGGTCCTGATCATTGCGGACGAGCGGACGAAGAATCTGATCGTTAAGGCCACGCCGGCGCAGCTCCAGGAGATCGAGGACATCGTCAAGCTGATCGACGAGAAGCCGGACATCGGTGAGTTCAAGACCACGGTGATTGCGGTTCAGTACGGGAGCGCCACGGATATCGCGCGCCTGCTGAACGAAATCCTGCGGCAGGAGCAGGGGCAGCAGCCGCGGGCGCTGACGCGGACGCCGCCACCCGCGCGCACCCCGCGCGGTCGGACGCAGCCGCAGCGGCAGCCGACACAGCGGACCGCGCAGACCGCGGCGCCGGAAGACATCATCGTCGAGGACATTTACGAGCGGGCGCGGAAGACGGTTCGCATCGTGGCGGATGAACGGACGAACAACCTGGTGGTCTACGCCAACGAGGACGGGCTCAAGCGCGTGCAG
This sequence comes from uncultured Planctomycetales bacterium, assembly GCA_964508075.1. Classification (GTDB taxonomy): domain Bacteria; phylum Planctomycetota; class Phycisphaerae; order UBA1845; family Fen-1342; genus JALSRY01. The sequence continues at coordinate 1,503 of CAZDTB010000522.1, read as the reverse complement.
GAGATCCTGGAGCAGATCGACCGGCCGGTGCCGGCCAACTTCCGCACGTTCCAGCTCGAGCACGCCAAGGCCGAGCAGATCCAGCCGACGATCGAGCAGATCGCGCGGGGGATGTTGGGTCCGACCGGCCGGGGGCGCACCGGGCTGACGATCGTCGCGGACGAGCAGTTGAACGCGTTGCACGTGGTCGCCGAGCGCGAGGACATGAACCGCGTCGAGTCGATCATCAATGACTTCGACGTCGAGACAGCCGAGGACGAATGGCATTTCGTCGAGTTGACCAACATCACGCCGAGCGAAGCGGCCCGCATGATCGCGCCGGTGCTGGATAGCGGGGGCGGTGCGACGGTACGGCGTAGCCCGCGTGGCGGTCGTCGTACGCCGACCAAGGCGGCGCCGACCTCGCAAACCATCCCGCTTGACGAGGCCAACACGCTGATCGTGATCTGCTCCCCAGAGGAATGGGAGAAGGCCGAGCAGATCATCAAGATCGCCGACGAGCAGGCCGTCAGCGACAAGCCGCTGATCCAGTTCTTCGACATCGCCAACGGCAACCCGGAGAGCATCGCCAACACGGTGACGCAGCTCTACGGCAATTATCAACATCCGGTGCTGGGCCGAACGCGGACGTTTGTGGACACGCTCGGCCGGCAAATCGTCGTGCAGGCGGTCAAGCCGGCGCTGGAGGAGATCGAGTCGCTGGTCAAGTCGCTCGACATCAAGGTCGAGGAGGATCCGCTGGTGATCCTCCCGCTCGAGCACGCCGACGCCTCACAGGTCGCGCAGATCGCGCAGGGGCTGCTGCCGGGCAGCCGCCCTGTCAGGGGACGCCCGCAGGGTCCCGGTGCCAGCCTTCAAGCTGACCCGGTGATCAACGCGCTGATCATCCAGGCCGACCAGCTCACAGTCGATCGCATCAAGGCCTTCGCCGCCGATATGGAAGCCGAGGTTGCGGGTCAGAAGCCCGAGCGGCGTTACTACTCGCTCAAAAACGCCGCCGCGCGCGACGTGGTCACCGCAATCTCGCAGTTGTTCGGGGCCACGACCGGGTTCCGGCGCGGCGGGCGTGGCCCGGTCGGCACGCAGGTGAAGACGGTGATCGTCGGCAATCAGGTGGTGGTGGATGCACCGGTGGGTAAGCAGGCCGAGATCGGCGCGCTGGTCGAGCAGCTCGATGAGCTGAGCGACAAAGGCGTCAGGACGGTGCTGGTGAAGATGCCGGGAGCGGATGTCCGCAACATCGCCGGTCGGCTGACCAGCGCCTTTCGCGAGCGCGTGCGTGAGCAGGGCGTGGTGGCACGCTTCGAGCCCGACACGGCGACCGAGACGATCCTGATGACCTGTTCGAAAGACGTGCTGGAGGAAGCCGAGGGGCTGCTCAGCCAGTACGAAGAGCTGGGCAGCGAGCTGGTTTGGTCGATCCAGCAGTACCAGCTCAAGCACGCCAACGCCAGCGAAGCATCCCGCTGGCTTCAGGGCCAGATTGTCAGCCTGGTGTCGCAG
>CAZDTB010000521.1:0-3490 GCA_964508075.1 uncultured Planctomycetales bacterium | reverse complement strand
TGGCGATGGGCTGCACCAATTGGGCCGTGGAGACCTTGCCCTTGGGCAGCAGGATAACCGCCAGCAGTCCGGCCGCGGCGGCGTAGGCCGCCAGTGCGGCGGAAGTGTCGCCGGTGGAGGCGCAGGCCAGGGCGCGGATCGGCGCCCCGTCGGCGATCATCTGATTCACCACCGAAACCAGCACGGTCATGCCCAGGTCTTTAAACGAGCCGGTGTGGCTGTTGCCGCAGAGCTTGATCCACAGATCGGGCACCCCGATTTCCGCCCCCAGGCGCTCGGCCCAGAAACAGTTGGTATGTCCCTCGAACATGGAGATGATGTTCTCGTCGTCGATCTGCGGGCAGACCCATTCCTTCTTGCCCCACACGCCACTGCCGTAGGGAAATTCGTTCGTGCGGGCACGGCGTTCGAAGACCTGTTTCCACTCCGCAGGACTGTGATCCTTCAGCGCCTCAAGATCGTGTTCCACATTGAGCAGCCCGCCGCAGTCTTCGCAGCGATAAACCACGTCGTAAATCGAATAGCGGCGCCCACACCCACGCACGCAAGCAAGCCAGCTGTCATACGGCATCGATCGACCTCCTGCTTTCCGGTGTTAGTCCACACCGAGGGCGAGTTTGATGAAATCGTCCCCGCGCATCAAGGGGATGTCCCCCATTGTAGCCTGTTCCTCGTCGTAATGCGTCGTCGCGTCCGGCGCATCCCCCGGCCGCCAGATCGCCACGGGCACAGGATCGCGCTCGTGCACGCCCGTGGAGACCGGCGTGGGATGGTCCGGCAGCACGGCCAGGCTGACCGGTTCCGCCAGTTTTTCCACGCCCGCCAATATCGGGCCCACCAGCCGGCTGTCGAGCATCTCGATGCAGTTGACCTTCAATGCCGCGTCTCTGGCGTGGCCGGCTTCGTCCGTGGCTTCGACGTGCACGTAGACCAGGTCGTGATCCCGGATTGCCTCCAGGCAGGCGGCGGCCTTGCCCTCGAAATTCGTGTCCCACAGGCCGGTGGCGCCCTCCACGCGGATCACATCCATACCGGCGTAGAGCCCCAGCCCGTTGATCAGATCGACGGCCGAGATCACCGCGCCGTTAATCCCAAAGCGCTCCTGCAGGGTCTGCATCTGCGGTTTTCGCCCCGGCGACCAGGGCCAGATGGCATTCGCCGGATCCGCCCCCGCGGCGATCCGTTTCTGGTTGTCAGGATGGTCCCTCAGAAGCTTCGCCGCGCGCGCCATCAGCGAACGCAGCCGGGCTTCGGTGGCTTTCCCCTCCTCGGATGTCGCCGCGGGCAGCAGATCTTCGGCGCGTTCCCCCACGTGGTCGTGCGGTGGGGTGCATTGCACTTCAGGCGATGCCCCCGCGCCGCGGAGTAGTAACAAATGACGGTAGCTTACACCGGTGTGCATGGCGATCGGTATCTCGCTGGCTTCTCCGCCCAATTCCGCCCGCAGATCGCCGATGATCCTGTCGGCTTCCGCGGTGCTGATGTGCCCGGCGGAGTGATTCTTGATCTTGCCGTCCTCGATGCAGAGCAGATTCATGCGGAAAGCCACATCGTCGTCTGCCAGCGCCACGCCCATGTTGGCAGCTTCGAGCACGGCGCGGCCGTGGAAGGCTTGAAACGGATCGTAGCCCAGCACACTTAAATTCGCCACGGCCGAACCCAGCGGCAGCCCTTCCGGCAGGGTCTCCATGAGACCCATGCGGCCTTGGCGGGCGATGCGGTCGATGTTGGGCTTGTTGGCGGCCTGCAGCGGGGTCTTCCCGCCCAGGCTCTCGACGGGGTAATCGGACATGCCGTCCCCGAGAATGATGATGGTTTTCATATTAAATACAACTCCCTGCGCCGGAATGCGCTCAGATCCCGACGGCGTGCGTCGCCGCCCGGTGGATGGCGACCAATCCCTCGGCTTTCCCCTCCGGCGTAGGCAGCGAGGCCTCATCGGGCTTGTCCGACAATCCGAAGAGCAAGGCGCCCTGCGCCTTCCATTTAATAGCGATTTCGCGCAGTTCCTGGGTGAGCACGATCTCGTCCTGCAGCAGCGCCTCCACCGGCGCCTCGTCGGGCAGATTGCCCATGCGGGCCACGGTCGTGCGGAATTCGTTGGTTCGGAAGGCTTTGAAGGGCGTGGGATCGCCCTGGATGACGTAGGCGTAAATCGATTCATGGATGGGACACAGATCGGCGGGCAGTTCCTGCGAGCGCACTTCTACATCGTCGATGAACGTCCGGAAGGAGTCCAGCTCACCCGACTGCACGTCGTCAACGAGTGAGTCCAAATCGTACAGGCCTGAACCCAGCATCAAACAGATGTAGGCCAGATAGTCCTGGTTATCGGCGGTCAGGCCGTGATAGGCGCCCTGGTTGAGCGTGTCGTAGGCGTACTGGAAAGCGGCGGCGTCGAAGCGCTCGCCCAGCATCTCGCCCACAGTCAGGCGCACCGCCTCGACCCGCGCCCGGTTGATGACCTGGTCGTTGCGGCCGCGCGCCCCCAACGCGGTCTTGTCGATGTCGATAATCACCGCCGTGCCATCGTCGATGGGGAAACCGTTCTCCGGGCAGTAGACGTCGAAGTCATGCAGCGCTGCCCAGCGGTTGCTTAAATACAGCGTTCCAGCATCCCCTTCCAGGATTTCGATCTCCGCCGTTTCACCCTTCTCGGCGCCGATGAAAGCCAGTCCGGGCCAACCCCCGGCCTGGCACAGGTTGTGGAAACACATGCCGTCGCTGGAACGCGTGTCGCCCAGATAGAGCAACCGCTCGATCGCAGCCCCCGGCGCGTCGAGGGCGCGGGCATGTTTCAATAATGCCACCATCACCTGCGAGTGCACGGGTTCGATCTTGCGCGGCACCACGCCCGGGGCCAGACCGACGCGCGGACCCAATTCGGCCAGCGAGGGCAGACCGGGATCGACCGGCACCAGGTTGCGGTAGACGATCCAGTCGCCCAGGAATTCCGAAACCGAGCAGCGGCCGTAGTTTTTCATTGCAGATACCCCTCGGCGGCGAGCAGCTCGGCGTTGAGGATGGCGCCGCTGGCTGCGCCGCGCAGCGTGTTGTGTGAAACGGTGACCATACGCAGATCGAGTAAATTACAAGGCCGCACGCGCCCCACCGTGATCACCATGCCCTTGCCGTTGTCGCGATCGCGGCGCGGCTGCGGCCGGTCGGGTTCCGGCGTGACCCAGATGGGATACTCCGGTACGCCGGGCAGATCGCGCACGATCTTCGTACCACGGAATTTGGCCATGGCCTCGACCGCTTCCTCCACCGAGGGCGGATTCTCGAAGCCCACGGAGATGCACACCGTGTGGCCGTCGACCACCGGCACGCGGTTGCAGTGCGCCGTGACCACCGCCTCCAGCGGACGGCGCTCGCCCTCCACGATCGAACCCAGCAGCAAACAGGTTTCCTCCTCGACCTTGTCCTCCTCCCCACCGATGTAGGGGACCACGTTGTCCATGATGTCCAGCGAGGCCACGCCGGGGTAGCC
>CAZDTB010000520.1:0-3491 GCA_964508075.1 uncultured Planctomycetales bacterium | reverse complement strand
GTACTCGATAAACGCGGACTTCGGGCGCTCCCTATAAGATGCGAAGAATTCCTCAAGGTTATCGAAATCCCAGCTCTCAGGGCCATTGGCAGTGCTGAGGCTCTTGGTCTTGTAATTCGCGACGTCTTTCTTCTGGGACCGTGCCATGGGCTCGAACACGTCAATCGCTTCATTCAAAACCTCGGCTGTGAAGAACGTTCTTTCGTACTCCTTCTTCTTCATCATGGTTCGCTCCTTCTATCGACGCGTCGGCGGCCGGGTGGCATGCCTCCTTGCACAGCAGGCATGTCGCTGGATCATAGGAGATTGTCGTCGATCTGCAACGGCACGTCGCGCTGCCCTGCTGGGATCCCGCGAGGCTGGAGCGCGCCGCGGAAGCGGCCGACGGGTGGTCGGCCGCTTCCGCTTTCGTAGCCGCAGTGGCTATATCGCGTGCTGCCAAATGGTCAATCCAGGTCGATTGGCAGCACCGCCCCGATTTCGAAGTGAGGCAGGACCTGTGGCGGCGGGCCGTTTCCGATCAGCGTGATCTGGGCCCGCAGGGTCCCTTCTCCGCAGCGGTAGGTGCCGTCGACAACGCGGTTCAACCCGAGCCAGATCACTCCGTCGTTGCACCCGTTGGCCTCGTCATCCCAGAGGCCTTCGTCGATCCGAAAGATCCCCGGACCGGTGAATTCCACCGCCAGCGGCGTTGCGTCGCTGGAGATGTGCAGGTACTGGTCCCGAACAACGAACGTCAGCACGGTCGGCTCGCCGTCGGCCAGTAGGCCATCCAGGTCGTGTCGACCGTCGTCGAAGATGTTGGTGCACACGCCGACATCGTATTCAAACTCCGGGGGATCATGTGGTGGGGCGGGAGGTTGCGCAACCCACACGTCCGCATCGAACGTGCTGGTCGCCGCGTCGCCGCAACAGCCATTGTTAGTCTGGGAGTTGCCCAGGTTCGTGACCCAGCCCACGGGATCGCTCGCGTATTCCACGGTGATTTGAGCCTCTGTGAAGCGCTTCATGTCGATGCGCAGCAAGGCCATGCGGGGATACGCGCCGTCGTATTCGACCACCTCGACCGGATCGCCCGGTTGGAAGCTCCATTGGTCGGCCGGCATGATGTTTTCGAGCTCAATCCAGCCGTCGTAGTCGTAAGCCAATGGGTATCGGTAACAGTCGACCTGGCTCATATCATCGATCGCCTCACCATCTGGGTCCTCATTTGTCATCAGCACGTCCATGCCACGGAAGCCGGGCGTCGGCTGCGCTTGCACCGGCGCCGCAAGAACCAGCATGGCGCCCGTCAGGAGCGGAAGTACAGTAGAACGGAATCGGTACATGACGTTTGCCTCCAGATGCCCTGACTTCCGGCTTGCCGGCTCCTGGGCAGGGCGCCCACGCGAGCGGCCAGCAGACTGCCCTTCAGGAACCGCATCCCAGACCGGCTGACGGCGCGCGTACGCTTCCCGGTGAGCCGCACTCGGCCCGGTCGCTTGCGCGCGGCCCGCCAGGGCATCCATCACGGACCGCGCACACTATCGCCTCTCGTCTCCGCTTACTCGACTCCTCAGCCGGGTCGATGTTGCCCGGCTTTCTGCGCTAACAGATTCTGCTCGCACGTTCGATTATCTGTTACAAAGCACCGCGGTTCGTGTAACCCTGTCGTCGCTGTCCCTATGGACCGACTAATAACTAATCTGGTGTCATACGGGCCGGCGCCACCCATGGCGCGTGCCACCACCTCATTGGTAACTACGCAATCGACCACCGGATCTCGTAAAGTTATCCGCCCAGCACACGGCGGATTCTTTCCGAAGCGCTGGGCGGAACTCGGCAGGGTCGCGTGGCGTGCCTGGGCCGAAGGCGCGGGCACGTCCCTGGCCAGTGCAAGTTCGACGGGTACATCGGCCGACGAGCCGTCGGCCGCTACGGTTCGGCCGCGCGGGATGCGGGCCGCTACAGACCCGCTAGAAGCTGGTCCCATACCACGGCCGGTGCGGGGCCCGGCCGCTACAACGGCCACGCGGGGCGCGGGCCGCTACATTATCTTCTGCGCTTGCGGCGTTTCTTGCGGCTGTTGTTGTCGTTGCCGTTGTCGTCGAAGAGGTCTTCGGGGAGGTGCTCTGGTTCGTTTTCGGGGACGATGACGGTGGAGTCGTCGCCGTTGAGGGCGGCTTCTTCGGCGTCTTCGGGGAGAGGTTTGGCACGAGCGGCGGAGGCTGCGGCTTTGCGGCCGCGCGGGGTACTACGTCGGCCGCGGGGGGCCGACGCTACAGACCGGCTGGAAGCCGGTCCCACAACGGGCTCGCCGCCGGCCGCTACGGGGATGGGCTTGCCGTCCTCGTCGAGGACGACGTCGGCTTCGGCGGTGCGGGATTTGGCGATCATGCGCAGGTCGCGGAGGATACGCTCTTCGCTGGCGCCGGACAGGCCGGCCAGGGCCTCGGCCACGTCGGGGATGTAGCGGCCGAAGATGTCGCGCTTGGCGGCCTCCATTCGCTGGCGGCGGCGGCGACGGACGTACGTGGCGAGCTTGCGGCCGCACTCCTGCAACGCGAGCTTCATCTCCTTGCGGATCTCGTCGTAGTCGGCGATGGCCTCCTTGCTTTCGGAGGTGAACGGGACCCAGACGCTGGCCATGTGGACCATCACGACCAGCGGGCCGGTGGGCAGGTTACCGCCGGGCCGCGACAGACCGTAGTTCCGCCAATCGACGTCGAGCACGGACTTGAACGCGGCACAGCCCGACTGCTGATACAGCAGCGGGACGCGGTTGGCGAAGCGGATCACGCGGGCGCTGCCCTCGGCGTCAAGCTTGCCGCCGTAGGCCAGCGCGATCTCGATCTGGAACGGGTTGCCGCGGTAGACGGCGGGGCTGCGGGTGGTGGCGGTATAGAACTCGGCCTTGACCTCTTTGAGCAGCCCGGCGAGCAGGTTGCGCACGCCGATCGGGGCGAGGCAGTCGGTCGGGGGGGCCATGATCTTGACCGACTGAATGGCCTCGTAGAGCTTCTCGACGTCATGCGTGCCGATCGAGTTGGGGGCGGCCTTGGTGCTCAGGCCAGCGCTGCCACAGATGCGTTCGGCGACGATCTGCGACACCCGGCAGAACGACTTGTGGAGGAAGCCGGAGAGTTTTACACCCTTGGATTCCTTGAGCATCTTCATGAGCACGCCGAGCTCGATGCCGTGCGGGTGCGGCTGGATCTCGCGCGGGTCGTCGGGCAGGTCCTCGCTGCCGCGCGGGAACTCGCGGTGCTCGCGCGTCGGCGAGGTGTAGTAGATGAGCGCGTGCGGGTTGGCGATCGCGGTCTGCTCCATGTACTCGTCGACCGACTGCCGGCCCTTGGCGTAGCTGGCGATCAGTTCGATGGTCACCTCGGTGCCACGCTCCCAGTCGACTTCGGCCTCCTCGTCCTTGATGATGTCGGGCTTGTTCTTGGAGGTGTCGATCTGGATGTGGAAGTGATGAGCCACCTTCTTCGGGCCAGTCCGCGATGTAA
>CAZDTB010000519.1:0-3492 GCA_964508075.1 uncultured Planctomycetales bacterium | reverse complement strand
TGGACTATCTATAGAGTTAGCGCAACGTGCGCGCTCCCGGGCGCGAAATCCTCTCTTGAGCAGTTGCGTAGGGTGGGCACCGCCCACCCCTCAATTACGCACCAATCGCAGCACTCGCCGTTTCGCTCCACGGTCCCTTTTCGCCGCTGGTGCTGACCCAGCGGAGCATGTAGTGGGCGAGCTTGTTCGCGTCAGCGACCGGCTGCCGTGTTGCCTGGTTGCCGCGTTCGCGCTGGCTCGACGCCCACCGGAGAGGGGGGGATTCGATCTGGGCCGATTCTGCAAATTGAGCAGGGAGCTGTGTTTGCGGCTTAAGCCGGGTGGCGGCAAGGACTTCGGTTCTCTCGCTGTTCTCCTGTTCTTGCACGGTTTCTTACCGTCTCGGACTCCATTTTGAGGGCGATTTGAGGGCAACCGGAAGGCCTTCGCCATCGCCGCCGAATCGTCCCAGGCAGGTCGTTCGAGCCCTGTCTCGATCACTCGAGGCTGACTTGCCAAGCACTTGCCGGGTGGGAATCTTGCGTTGCGCGTATCCGCGTATTTGGGCCGGCTGGACGAGGAGTTCGCGGTGCAGCTCGTTTCGACTGAGATTTGCGGTGCCGGCGTTCATCTCTCTGAGGCGCTGCCAAGCTCAGCAATGAACCGCCAGTGGAGCACGTCTCGGAGGACACGTGGATCGTGCCTTTCTCTTGAGCGCACACGATTTTGCTGAGCGCTTCACCCAGAAACCTCGTTAAAGCAGATATGAGCCCGAACCCACCATCGGCCAAGCTGACTACGACATCGCGTAACCTCGGCGGGAGATGGTTGTCAATCACGGGTGCGATGCACAGCGTTCGGGCATGCCGTCTGCGGTGTCCAGATCCGGCAAGTTCGTGGCAGATCGCCCGGCCTGTCGCAGTGACGAGTCTTGCCAGCGGGAATTCGGATTGCCCGCGAGCCCGAATCTCGGCACAGGAGACCAGCGCAGTCTGCTCGTAACCTCCCAGGAACTCCGGATGTGACACGAAAGGCCTCGGTCGTCATCGTGGAACGCTCACCACGCTTCGGCGAAGCCCTCGTGCGCCTGCTGCAGGAACTCGGGGCGAACGTCGTTAGCCGGACCGAAACCCTCGCGGCCGGGCTTGACCACCTGAAGAGCGTGAAACCGGCGTTGTTCGTGCTGGATCTTGATGCCGCCCCCCAAGACGTCGCTATCACAGATCTGGTCGACGCCGTGTCTGCGTCTTCGCCCAACACGCGAATCGTGCTGCTGTTTGCTGAGCTCGACGAGCTCCAAGTGCGCCAGGCCCGCCGTACTCGCGTTTGCAGTTGTCTGATCAAAACGGAGAAGGCCAGCAAGTTCCGAAGGACGTTCAAGCGCTTGCTGACCACATCACTGGTTCGCTCGGCGAGAATCCACGACCGTGCCGTCGCGTCACGTTCGACTCGCAAAGCCAGGAACAAGAGGAAGAACGCCATGGCACGGTTGACGAAGCGTGAGTCCCAGGTGTTACCGTATATCGCACGCGGCTTCTCGACAGTGGAAATCTCAGAGATCCTGCATGTGCAACCGAAGACCGTGGATGTTCACAAGACGCGTATCATGGCTAAGCTGGACATCCATGACCGGGTGACGCTCACGCGTTTCGCGATTCGAGAGAGGCTGATCCCTGTGTGGGAAGACCGACGATCAGACAGCGACGGCGACCAAGAACCGTCACAACCGACGACTTGAGTCCCTGTGCCGAGAGTGCGATGCTACCACCACAAAGCGCGGACGCACCTGTTGCTCGGTCGCAACGCTCCGGAGCCGCGTCGAGTCGAACCGCCATCAAGAAGTACAGTGACCTATTTGTCGCCGTTTCTTCTCCGCCGGTCTCTTCCGCGGGCGGCCAACCGGGAGCGGGCGCAGGCGGCGGCCTAGGCGACGCTCCAGTTTGGCCACAAATGAGTCGCTGCCCAGCGGCCGGCCGGTGTGCGTGCTCGATCGCAGTCGATGTACCGCCAACTCATCCTCCGGCTCGCAGAGTAACGCCCGCCAGTCGAGCCCGGCCGACCGCCGTCGCCAGGCCCGCAAGTCGATTAGCTCGTCGCTCGGCGTCTCGCCGACATGCGCCGCCGCGCTGGACCACCGATACCGCCACGCCTGGCGAACCACGCGGGCCCGTACGGGGTTCCGCTCGACGTAGCGCAACGCCCACCAGAAATGCTCCTGGTCCAACGCCGTCGAGCAAAAGCGCCCCTGCCACAGGTGTCCGCTGCGGCCGTGCAGCCGGTTGATGTACTGGCTGTAGCGAAAGTGCGTCCGCCCGACCGTCGCCGCCAGGGCGTGCTCGCTCGGCGGCGTGAGGATCAGGTGCACTGGTTGGCCATCAGGCAATACCCGTGGATCTCCACGCGATTGAGCTCGGCAAGCTGGGACAGCAGCTCCAGGTACACGCGGTAGTCGTCGTCGACAAGAGAGACTTCCTGGCGGTTGTTACCGCGCTGCGTGACGTGATGCGGCACTGCCGGGATGACGATCCGCGCGACGCGTGGCATGTGATCAGGATGACCGAGCGGCCGGAGCTCGTCAACAGAAACAGGTGGCTAACCCCCTATTTCACCTCCGCGCTCTGTCTCGTACAATATCCAGCACTGTGGCTGCACACGCAGCAAAGCACACCACTCCGCAGGCGAGTGCGGGGCTATGAGAATGGTACCCAATAACCATTAAACTCCCAAGGGATCCGGTTATGGCGATCAAGAGTAGACGGGCTAGCAGTCGATGTTTACCGCTGGGTTGCATCAGCATCCATTCTCCTCGGCCCAAGGTGAGTACGCCAAATGACAAACGAGTACTGACCGTGCCGTTTGTCCTTGTGTCGGACGTATCTCCCTCAGTAGGTCGCTCTGCCACATACCCATCCGCACCGTTACGGATTGATCGGGCTCCCTCCTGCCGGGCCGCCGCCGCTTCCCCCCGCAGCCGCGCCGCCTCCTCCAGCTCCCCCTGTGGCAGGTGAGGGGCCGTCGCGACGGTCCCCGATACTATGGAAGTCGTCCTCAGAGCCGTCTGCGTTGAGACAAGTGCACTTCGTGTCATAGCATAGATAGAAGCAGATGCTTCCCCATCCTGGCGCGGTTTCATCTGCTGGCCGTACCGCCGTACACCATTCATCATTGCAAAGGTTATAGGCCATCACAAACGCAGTCATATCGATGCCGGCATTGCCAAGATAAGCAAGCAGGAAACAGACAACCCGGGCTGGCACCGATATCCTCACACAAACCTGTATCAGTCCTGTCCCTCCGGCAACTAACCATGCTGCAGCTGGATCGCGGATACTGTTGTATGTCGCGATCAGACAGGCTCTCTTGCTGGCGAAACCTCGCACTTGCCAACCGGGTGTCCATTCGGTACAGCACGTATCACCTGGGTTGCAGGGGCCACAGTGCGACAACCCGAGTGGGTCCGGATGAAGCGTAGGGAGCAACCCTGCAGAACTATACAAATTCATGCCGTCCGGG
>CAZDTB010000518.1:0-3505 GCA_964508075.1 uncultured Planctomycetales bacterium | reverse complement strand
CGGGATTCTGATCGAGCGGGCGGTACGCGAGGGACAGCTTCTGCGTGAAAACGAAGTCATGCGCCGGACGATCGAGGATCTCGACAGCAACCCGCGGTTGATCGGCGAGTCCCCGGCGATGCGGCCGGTGCGCGAGAAGATCGAGCGCGTCGCCCAGAGCAGCGCCACCGTGCTGATTACGGGTGAGAGTGGAACCGGGAAGGAGCTGATTGCGCGGGAGATCCACGCCGCCTCCGCACGCAGAAACCAACCGATGTTGTGCGTGAACTGCGCGGCCTTGCCGGCAACCCTGCTCGAGAGTGAGCTGTTCGGTCACGAGAAGGGGGCCTTCACCGGCGCGGATCGGCTGCGGAAGGGTCGTTTTGAGCTGGCCGACGGGGGCACGCTGCTGCTCGATGAGGTCTCGGAGATCGCTCCGGCGTTGCAGGCCAAGTTGCTGCGGGTCTTGCAGGAGCACGAGTTCGAGCGGGTCGGCAGCTCGGTGACCCGCCGCGTGGACGTGCGCGTGATCGCGACGACGAATCGGGACCTGCGCGATTGGGCGGCGAAGGCCAAGTTTCGGGAAGACCTGTATTACCGGTTAAGCGTGCTGCCGATCGAAGTGCCGCCGCTGAGCGAGCGCCGCGAGGACATTCCCTCATTGTTGGAGGCGTTTGTCGGCCGGGTTTCCGCCCGCGAAGGGCGTGAGCGTCCCCAGTTCACGTCCGAGACCGTGACCTTGCTGACGGAGTACAGTTGGCCGGGTAACGTCCGCGAGCTGCAGAACCTCTGCGAGCGGGCCTGCGTGTTGGAGGCGGGCCGCGAGGTCGGGCCGAATGTCATCCGGCCGCTGCTGGCCGGGCCGATCAAGAGCGCCAGCATGCCGGTCGAGAAGGTTCAGTACCGCGACGGACAGATCCTCGCGGATGCCGAGCGTCACCTGATTATGCGTGCGCTGAGGCGCTTCGACGGGCACCGGGAGCGGACCGCCCGGGCACTCGGGATCGGGCTGCGCACGCTGGGGCTGAAGATCAAGCGCTGGCGAGAAGAAGGGACCTACGAAGAAGTGCGGCAACGACGGGTGCACGTCCATTGAGGACGGGGGAGGTGCAAAGTTGCACTTTGCACGCCGGGGCCGGGCCGGACGGCGCGTGCCGATTCGGCACGGCACTTGCCATAAGCATTTGCGGCGAACACAGACTCGCTGGATGAACACGTATGTGGATCGAGCGGCTGACAACTTCGCGCGTCACGCACGCCCTCGAGCTGACGGCCCGCTTCGCCGAGGAACGTCATAAAGTCCTGGCGGAAAACGTCGCGAATATCGACACGCCCGACTATCACACCCGGCAGCTCGATCCAGGAGCGTTCCAAACGACGCTGAAGGAGGCCTTGCAGCGGGCCGAGGGCAGCGGGGAGCGGCGGCTGGAATTGCGCGGCGGGGCGCAAGTTTCGACCACGCCAACCGGGCGTTTGGCGGTCAGGCCAGAGGTTCGGCCGGCGGACAACATTCTCTTTCACGACGGTCGCAACGCCAGCCTGGAGACGCTGATGACCGACGTACAGCAGAACGCGTTGGATTACAGCCTGGCAACCAGGCTGCTGAGCAAACGTTTCCAGGGGCTGATGACCGCGATCCGAGGTCGGACGACATGATTCGCGCGCTGGACATCAGCAGCTCGGCCTTGGTGGCGCAACGGACGCGCCTGAACGTGATCGCCGGCAACATCGCCAACGCGTTCACGACCGCACAAGAGGACGGGACGATCCGGCCGTATCGGCGACGGGAGGTCGCGTTCGCGACGGGAGCGGCCGCGGGGGACGGCCCGGGCGTGCACGTGGCGGAGATATTAGAGGACCCTTCTGATTTCAGGCTGCGTTACGAGCCGGGCCACCCACACGCGATCCCGGACGGGCCGCACGCCGGCTGCGTTCAATATCCGAACGTGAACATCACGATGGAATACGTAGATGCGATGGAAGCCGCCCGAGCCTACGAGGCCAACGTCGCAATGATGAACGTGAGCAAGACAATGGTGCGGGAAGCGATTCAGTTGTTCGCGTAGCCGGGCCGGAGAGAAACTGAACAGGCCGCGAGCGCGTCATGGCTAATCCGATTTCGATCAACGGTCTGGGGCCGATCAGCCCAACCGGGCCAACCAGACCACCAACGCCCACGACCGGCACCGGCTCTGACTTCGCCGCGCTGGTCAAGGAGCAGCTCGAGCGGGTCAGCCAGATGCAGTCGGAAGCCGACGAGAACGTGCAAAGACTGCTGACCGGAGAAAGTCAGAACCTTACCGAGGTGTTCACGGCGGCCCGCAAGGCGGAGGTGGCGTTCAGCCTGCTGATGGAGATCAGGAACAAGCTGGTCGACGCCTACCAGGAGCTCAAGAACATGCGGGTCTAAGCGGCTGCGGCACGAGCAGGGAGGCCGTGCCTTGACGCCGAACAAGGAAGCTCGGCGCCGCCGAGTCAGGGATGAACGTGAGACCTCGAAGCTTGCCGTTTCAGGCAGCCGCCGGGCGTTGCCAGGAGGGCGTCGGCCCAGGCGGGTGCGCAGGTGCCGGTGGAACCCGGGCCGAGACGGCCAGTGAGCTCCGCGGAGGATGCCGCGAGGAGTAGCCAGGGATGGCGTCGATTCAGGACACGATCGCGAAAGCAACGCGTCACCTGGGTGACATGACGCTGTCGCAGCGTCTGGCCATCGCACTCGGCGCGCTGTTGGTGGTCGGTTCGATCATTTGGCTGGCGCAGTGGGCGGCGACACCGGAGATGGTCCCGCTGCTGCCGGGGCAAAGCCTCGAACCCGAGGATGTGGCGACGGTGCGCGCCGGACTGGACGTCATGAGCGAACCCTATCGCATTGAGGGCTCGCAGGTGATGGTGCGCGCCCGGGCCAATCGGCAGGCGCTGCTGGCATCGCTGCAGCAAGCCGAGAAGCTACCGGCCGACACGGCGATTGGGTTCGCGGAGTTGGTGAAGGAGGCCAACCCGTGGATCTCCCAGAGCGAGAATGAGCGGCGCTGGACGGTTGCGCTTCAGAGCGAGCTGGCGCGCGTTCTACGGCAATTCAACGGCGTCAAGCAGGCGCGCGTTCTGCTGAACATGAGCACCAGGAAGGGTTTCGCGCGGACTCATCCGGAGTCGAGCGCGGGGGTCACGCTGTTCATGACAGGGGGGGAGCCGGTCTCGCGTTCGCTGGCACTGGCGGCGGCCCGGATGGTGGCCGGCGCGGTGCACGGGCTGCCGGTCGAGAAAGTGGAGGTTCTCGACGGGGGAAACAACCGGGTTGCGCTCGATTGGGAGGCCGAGGACAGCGGCAGCGCGTCCAGTCTGCACCAACAGCGTAAACAGCTCGAGCGCGAGAAGACCGCCCAGATCAAGGAGCAGCTCAGATTCGACCCCGATGTGCTCGTGAGTGTCATCGTCGATCTCGACTACAGCGCCAAGCAGGAACAGGATTCCACGCTAACCGAAGGTACCACAGTCAAGGAGGAGAGAGAGAACACCGAAACCACGCGAA
>CAZDTB010000517.1:1591-3511 GCA_964508075.1 uncultured Planctomycetales bacterium | reverse complement strand
CCTCGCTCGCCACCGTCCACGTAATCAGGGCACCGAGCCCGGGTCGATCGGGGCCCTCGACGCGAAGCGTGACCGCTGACGTCCACTGCGAGAGACCGGCCTGCAGTGCGGCCCGGACCGACTCCTCTCCGCGCAACGGAGCCATAAACACGACACCTGTTCCAGGCTTATCCGGGGCTCGTCGGGCGATCAGGAACTCGAGGTTGACCCCTATTCTTGAGACCGCTTCCAGCTTCTCCGCCAGCGCGCCTGCCCGGTCTTCAATCGCTCCTACCCAGACATCTTCCCTGCTGATTTCATAGGCCATGAGTCGTCTCCTTGCCTGTGAGATATGCTGGCTTCAAGGGGCCGCCGACGCATCCCACCGGCAAGCTATCCTGGACATTTCCTGTGGTCAACCCGCCTTGTCTCAACGCGTTTACATGGGTCCGTTCAACTCACGCGCCATGCGTGAACTCCCCCATTTGATCCATGGACATTCGAAGTGCGTCGAGGGCTCGCTTCGTCAGGGCAACGATTGCCGCCTCGGACTTGTCCAAACGGGCGGCTGTCTCGTCCACCGAAAGCCCCTCCAGAAAGCGCAACCGTATGACCTGGCGATGCGTCTCTGAGAGATCGGCCAAGCATGCTATCAACGCGCTCAGAGCTTCCTCGCGCCTGACGACACGACTGGGTGTGCCCGACTCCGCATAGAGATCGTCCAGCAGATTCCAGTACGAGCCGGTGCCAGCCCCTCCGATGGGCACCTCGCGGTCGACATCGCGCAACTGGTAGTGTGCGGCTCGCCGCGCATCGATGAGCTTGTGGTCCAGGATGCCGTACACCCAGTTCAGGAAAGAACCCGGACCGCGATTCTGGAACCGACCGATCTGCCACATGACGTCCAGATAGACTTCCTGCAAGATGTCGTCGGGTCCGGTCCGCGCCTTCATGGCCGCTCCCATCCGGGTCTCGGCCCGCGCTCGCAGTCGCGAGTGATGCGTCGCCAGCAACTTGGTCAGAGCCAGCCGGTCTCCGCGTTGAGCGGCGGTGACCCAGATCTCAGTCTGGCTGCGCTCTGTCATGATCTGGTCGCTCGTCGAACACCACTGGGCCGAGACGTGCAAACATCGAACCGGGGCAACCGGTCGCAGTGGCGTTCGCCCTATCGGAATCGTGTCTAGTTATCATACCGTTCGCGCAGAGGAAACGCGAAACGGTTTGCGGGCACGCTTCCAGCAAGGTACGGTTCCGAAGCGGCGATGGGCTGACTGACAGTTCTGGTAAGGGAAGCAAAGAAGATATTGTGGAACCACGCGCCCCGCAGGACAACGCGGAGCCTGACGCGCGCATCTCTGCGCTCGTGAACGAATACCTCGACCGCTGTCAGGCCGGCGAAGATCTCACGCCCGAGCGCTTTGTGGGCGAATGCCCCGATGTGGCCGAGGAGCTGCACCGGTGCCTGGCTGGGCTGCCCGTCATTGACCAGGCCTGGACGCTGTGGGGGCGCACCATCGCCGAGCAGGTCGCCGGCACGGCGGCGGTACTGCCGTGCATTGAGGGCTACAACCTCACCGACGAAATCGGCCGTGGCGGCATGGGGGTGGTCTACAAAGCGCTGCAACTGTCCACCAAGCGCGTCGTCGCGGTGAAGGTCATGCTGGCCGGGCCGTTTGCGTCCCCGTCGGCCCGGCGACGCTTCGAGCGGGAGGTGGAGCTGGCCGCCCGGCTCGAGCACCCGTGCATCGTCGGGATTCTGGAAAGCGGCGAGGTGGCGGGGCAGCGCTATTATGCCATGACCTACGTGGACGGCATCCGCCTGGATCAGTACTTGACCGCGGCGCAGCCCGATCTCCGTACGACGCTAAGCCTCTTCGTCCAGGTCTGTGAGGCCGTCGAATACGCTCACGAACACGGCGTCGTCCACCGCGATCTGAAGCC
>CAZDTB010000517.1:0-1581 GCA_964508075.1 uncultured Planctomycetales bacterium | reverse complement strand
CGCTAACGTGCTGATCGGTGACGAGGGGAATCCACACATCCTGGATTTCGGGCTGGCCAAGGCTACCGATGAGGCCGAGACGGAGCAGACCCTCACCGCCTTCGTGTCCCTCCCGGGACAAGTCCTCGGCACGCTTTTCTATCTCTCACCGGAGCAAGCGGCCGGCGCTCCTGACGAGATCGACGCCCGCACTGACGTGTACGCGTTGGGCATAATGTTGTTTGAAGCCCTGACCGGCTCGTTGCCCTTCGATACGACCGGGCGGCCCTCCGACGTCATTCAGCGCATTCTGGAAGCTCCGCCGGCTCGGCCATCATCGCTCTCAGATCAGGTGGACGGTGAGCTGGAGACGATCATCCTCAAGGCATTGGAGAAAGAGAAGGAACGGCGCTATCCGTCCGCCAGAGAGCTGGCCGAGGACCTTCGCCGCTACCTCGCCGGCGACCCGATTCTCGCCAAGCGTCCCAGCAGCCTCTACGTCCTGCGTAAGAAGCTGCGCAAGCACCGCTGGTGGGTCGCCCTGGGTGCGGCGGCCGCGCTATTGGTGTTGGTCGGCCTGCTGTATGTATCCTGGTCGAAGCAGCGCCAATGGGCCCGGGCGCGTCGAGCCACGGTGGAGTTGCAGATGCAGTTGGAGGCGGGCAGAGATATGCGCGTCCAGGCGGAGAATCTTACAGCGCGATACCCAAAACTGACCGAGGCCCGGTTGGTCGTGGCTCAGGCGTACTACCGGAGCGCAGACCCGGCAGGCGGGGGAATCCCGTATCTCGAAGGTGTTTTGCAGGCCGATCCATCGCTATGGAGCCACCGCGCGCTGCTGGCCGAGATGTATCGGAAGGGGGGCGATGCAGAGCGGGCGGACGTGTTGCAGGCGCAGGCTGAGCGTGAGGCACCGGATACGGCCGAGGCTTGGCACTTGCGCTCCTTCGCCACGCTCGACCTGTACCGCGCGCTCTGGTGTGCGCAGCAAGCCGTGCAACGCCAGCCCGCACACGCCCCGGCTTGGATGCGCCTGACCTACCTGCGCGCACAGACCGGCGCCCTGGACGCGGCCTTCCAAGGTGCCGAGAAGCTCCTCCAACTGGGAGAGGATGCCCACGGGTGGACCGTCTTTGAAGCACGCATCTTGATCAGACAAGGTCGCTTCCAGGAAGCCCTCGAGAAGCTCGACCCGCTCGGTCCGACCTGGGACCGCGCGCATCTCTACCGGCGTCTCAGGGAGTACGATAGGGCTGTTGTCGACTACACCAGGGAGATCGAAGAGGGGCCGGAGACAGCCGCCGTCTGGCATTTCTATCAACGAGCCACGCCACTATGGATTCTGGGCCGAACCGATGAGGCGTTGGCGGACTACCGCATTGTGCGCATCCGGTTGGGCTGGCCGGGTTACTGGGACGCCCGGGCGGTTCTGATCCTCCGCGAGCAGAACCGGCAGGCCGAGGCGGAGGACCTCCTGAACGCCGCCCTGCGCGAAGTCGAGAACCCCTCCTGGCTACGCCAGGTCTTCCGCTGCCTGGCCGGCGAGCTTAGCGCCGACGAGCTAGTCGCCGACGGCGTCGCACGCAACAACCTTGAGTGGCT
>CAZDTB010000516.1:0-3512 GCA_964508075.1 uncultured Planctomycetales bacterium | reverse complement strand
ACTCTCTGCACGTGTCGATGATCCCGCGGAGCGAGTTGTTGATCACCGGCGACGGGCCACCGGATTGCGCGACTAGGACATTCGCTGGCATGAGTGGCCTACTTGTCTGTGTACGTCATTGGCTTCCCGAATCGGTGAATTGCGTCCGCAGAGCCCAGAGCCCGAGGCCGGGGTTGGAGATATAGAATACCTCCTCGCCGTCGGCCGTTCTATTCCAGCCGTCCGTCATCACGGTCGGATCGTACCGGCCGATCATCTCATTGAGGCCGGCGTACTCGAATCCGACGCCCTCGATTTCGGCGCGCCCCAAGCCTCCCGGGCAATACGTGATCCGAAAGCGGCCCTCGGAAGAACCGTGAATCAGGTGCGCCGCGGCGGCGAGATTGGCGCGAAGATCCTCGTTTTGTTCCACCATCTGCAAGGTGTGCGGCGTGCCCCGATAGCCGTATTTGCGGATCAGCCGATCGATTTCGGCGTCCTCGCCGAAGGCTTGCACGCCCGGGGCGAGAATGACGAGCTCGGCGCCAGCCGCCAAGGCCATGCGTGTGCGATAGATGGCCTTATTGCCGAGCCAAGTGGACTGAAACTCGTCCGGGTCGAGATGGACAACGACTTTCTGAAGCGGCGTGGGTAGCAGCTCGAGGTTAACTTGCTGACACAATGCCGCGCCGCGTCGAAAGCATACCTCATCGTCGCCGGCGTACAGCCCGCGCGTGACCAAGTGCCCCCGATCATCTCTCGCGCGTACGGTCAGGAGGTACACGACTGGCAGGTCGCTGGCAAAGTGTGCGGCCATGTAGTTTAGCACGTCGCGCACCGGTGACTCAGCTCGCCCCATGACACGTTCCATGTCGCAAACGGCGCCGATGAAGTGCGTCTTGTTGATCGTGTCCTGACCGCCGGCACCGACGAAGATGTTCTTGCTGTGATTGGCGATGCCGCTGACCTCGTGCGGCACGAGTTGCCCGATCGAGATAATTCGATCCCAGCCGCCCTCGACGAGAAACCGGTTCAGCTCGCACGAGATCGAAAACGACAGCTTGCCTTTCGTAACCTCACTGATGAATTGGGAGGGGACCTCTCCCAGACACACCAAGTCCCGACGCCAATCGTGCACGCGGAATGCCCGCGCGGGGATACCGGGGAACATGGCGGCCAGTTGCCGCTCGGTCATCGGCGCGTGCGTGCCGAGCGCGGGCATGATCTCGACCTGCGCCCGGTCACCCAGCCGCTCATACAACATCACCGTCAGTTCGCCGGCCCCGGACGCGGCCCGGGTACCATCCGGCGGGAGCAGCAGAACGCGCTGCGGGTCGCCCAGTTGCGCCAGCATCTGGTCGATCAGTCGGCCGGCATGCTGGTCGGTAATGACGTCATCCGATGAGCCTTCGCCGAAGTATTCCATCGCCGGTTTCCCAACTCAGCCGGACACCCGTTTCCACGGGGGCGTCTCTGGCAGGCGACCCTCGAATTCCCCAATGAGCTGTGCTTCGTAGTCGCCCTGGTATTGACCGGCAAAGAACCGATCCAACGCCTCATTAACCAGGCGCTCCCACGAGCGTGCTTCGTCGCCCGGGTTGACCGGGAAGAACAACGCGTCGTTGGCGCGGGCGGCCTGAAGGTCACCCGGGGCGTCGCCGACCATGAGAACCCGCTCCGGAGCGTATCTGCCCGCCGTGGTCAGTCTCAAGTGCTCGGCCTTCGTACCCAGCTCCTGGCCGGCGATCAGGGCCGCGTACCTGGCAATGTCGTGCTCTTGCCACTCGCGTGCCAGCGCCTCGAATGGAGTTGCCGAGACCACGATGATGTCCGCCTGCGGGGCCGCTTTTTCCAATACCGTACGTACGAACGGGAAGGGCGGAATGCCATACACGGTTTCGGCGATGGTGGCGTTGACCGCTTCGCTCCAGGCCAGCAATTGCCGCAGCTCATCCCGGGCCTGCCCGTCGGTCAGTTGGATTCGGGCTGCCAGGGCCGGGTTGCTCGGCTTGGCTTCGGTGCCGAGCCACTCGCGAAACGCGGGCAGTCGTGGGATCGTCACGCCGCGCTCGCGCACCTCTTTCCGGCGTTCCAGCAGGTCGAGGACGCGCGCCAGGGCCGGGAACCGGTTGATGCCGCGCCACTTCGAGTAGAGGTTGACAAATTCCGCCGCCTCACGGGCGTACCTGGAGACCGCCTGCAAGCCGAAGTGTCGGATGATGTTTGGAATGAAGCACTCTTTATGCTTGATCTCCATGGTGTCAAACGCGCAGCCGTCGGAGTCGATCCCGATGAAGAACTCCTTGGTCGGCCGAAAATCGTTCAAGCGTTGCGAGGGATCCATGAGCCTCTGCTGTTATCACCTTCTGTCTGAACCTGGATTAGTCGGCGCGAAGCGTTCACACGCCACTGAACGCGGAGAAGCCACCATCCACGGGCACCACGATGCCGGTCACGAACGCCGCCGCGTCTGAGCACAACCATAGCGTCGTTCCGGCCAGGTCGCCCGGATCGCCGAAGCGCCCCATCGGCGTGTGCGCGATGATGGTGTCGCCGCGCGGCGTCAACTCGCCGGTCTCGGCCGCGGTGAGCAAAAAACGATTCTGCTCGGTCAGAAAGAAGCCCGGGGCCAGGGCGTTCACGCGGATGCGCGGGTTGTACTCCTGTGCCATGTGCACCGCGAGCCACTGCGTGAAATTGCTGACGGCGGCCTTGGCGGCGGAATAGCCGGCAATTCGCGTCAGCGGCCGAAACGCATTCATCGACGAAATATTCAGAATCACGCCGCCTGCCGCGCGCTCCGCCATCGCGCGCCCGAAGACCTGCGCCGGCAGGATCGCACCGCCAAACAAGTTCAAACCGACCACCTGCTCAAAGGCATCGCGCGGCAGATCGAAGAAAGACAGCTCGTCCGACGTGGTCGCCTCCTTGATGTTGCCGCCCGCGCTGTTGATCAGGATGTCGATCGGCCCGGCCTGTTCGCGGGCGGCCTCCAGCGACGAGCGCTCCAGCACGTCTACGCGAATGCCGCGGGCACGCAGGCCTTCCGCGACCAAAGCGTCGGCAACGCGCTCGGCCCGACCCGGCGCGATGTCGGCGATCCAGACCATGGCCCCGGCCTCCGCCAACGTTCGTGCGAAGACGGTGCCGAGCACGCCGGCGCCGCCAGTGATCAGAGCGGTCTTCCCGTCCAGGCGAAATTGGTCCAGAACATTGGGCATCGTCTATCGGTTTCCTGTGGCTTGGCTACGTGTCTTTGCATCCGGGCACCGGCCCGCAGATTGCGCATTGTAACCAAGACGCCTCAGAAAACGAACGCGGAGACCGTTATTGCAAAGTCTGCCCGTCGCACGTAGATTGCGAATCCGCCCGCCCCCAGCTCGCTAACCAGGCCTTCATAGGCGGGGGGCGCGCATACCTTGCCAGTGAGGTGCCGTGATGAGAACAGCCCCGGCGATGCTGCGAGTCTTGCTGGTCGCCTGGACGGTCGGACTGCTGACCGGCTGCGGTAAACAAGATCAGCAGGATCGGCC
>CAZDTB010000515.1:0-3526 GCA_964508075.1 uncultured Planctomycetales bacterium | reverse complement strand
CTGGCTTCTTCCAAAGGGCTGGACGTGGCAGGGATTCTGCGGGCGAGCCGAGCGTGCTACCGCCCTCCCCGTTCCTCGTCGATTCATTGAGAGCGGGCTATGATGTCTCTTCGTGAAGTCTCTGCGGATCGGCTGAGTCTGCCGGACACACAGATGGGAACCCGGCTGTCGCGAGCGAGGATGGATTGACATGATTCTGAGATTCTTGTGCGGAATCGCGGTTCTGGCGACGCTCAGCGGTTGTCGCAGCGCGGCGACACCGTACGACGTGGTGGTGTACGGCGGGACGTCGGGTGGTGTGGTTGCCGCCGCGAAGGTGGCCCGGATGGGCAAATCCGTCGTGCTGATCGAGCCGGGCCGGCACCTGGGCGGACTCAGTTCCGGCGGGCTCGGAGCGACCGATATCGGCAACAAGCAAGCGATCGGCGGCAGGTCACGCGAGTTCTACCGCCGGCTGGGCAAGGCTTACGGCAAAGACGAGGCCTGGAAGTTCGAGCCGCACGTGGCGGAGCAGGTCTTTAACGAGATGATTCGTGAGGCAGAAGTACCGGTCGTTTTCGGAGAGCGACTCGACCTGGCCGGCGGTGTCAGGAAGCAAGGTACGCGTATTCGCGAGATCGTCATGGAATCCGGGCGTACGTTTCGCGGCCGGGTGTTCATCGACGCGACGTACGAAGGCGACCTGATGGCTCTGGCCGGCGTCAGCTACGTCGTCGGGCGCGAGGCCAACGCGGTGTACGGCGAGACGCTCAACGGCGTTCAGACCCACAACGCGACCCACCATCAGTTCGTCAAACCGGTCGATCCCTATATTGTTCCCGGGGATCCGTCGAGCGGTCTGCTGCCGGGAATCGATCCCCACGGTCCCGGCGAGGAAGGCGGCGGGGACCATCGCGTACAGGCGTACAACTTCCGCATCTGCGCGACCGATGTTCCGGAGAACCGCCGGCCGTGGCCGAAACCCGACGACTACGATCCGCTGCGCTACGAGCTGCTGCTCCGCAACTTCGAGGCCGGCGACGAGCAGATCCCGTGGCACGCCGTCATGATGCCCAATCGCAAGACCGACTCGAACAACAACCACGCCGTGTCCACCGACTACATCGGCATGAACTACGAGTATCCCGACGGCGACTATGCGACGCGCGAACGGATCGTTCACGAGCACGAGTCGTACCAGAAGGGACTCATGTGGACGCTGGCGAACAGCCCGCGCGTGCCGGAGAAGATCCGCGCGTACTTCCAGACCTGGGGGCTAGCCAAAGACGAGTTTACCGACAACGACAACTGGCCCCGCCAGCTCTACGTGCGTGAAGCCCGCCGGATGGTTTCCGACTACGTCATGACGCAGCACAACTGCCAGGGCCGCCAAATCGCGGAAGACCCGGTCGGGCTGGCCGCGTACACGATGGATTCGCACAACGTGCAACGATACGTCGACGCGGACGGGCACGTCCGCAACGAGGGCGACGTGCAGGTCGGCGGATTCCCGCCGTACCCGATCTCGTACCGCTCGATCGTGCCGAAGCGCTCGGAGTGCACGAACCTGCTGGTGCCGGTGTGTCTGTCGGCGTCGCACATCGCGTTCGGCTCGATCCGGATGGAACCGGTGTTCATGGTGCTGGGCGAATCCGCCGCAACGGCCGCCGTCCAGTCGCTCGATGCGGACGTCGACTTGCAGGCGCTGGACTACGCGCGTTTGTCCGAGCGTCTGCAGGCGGACGGACAAATCCTCAATTGGCGGAGTGCGAAAGAGCCCACCTCAGACTGATTGGCCTGAAGCGCCGTCAAGGGCGCGCGTCGTGGGTATCGCGCTTCGCGACGAACTCATATTGGCCGGCGCCGAGGCGGTAGACGGCTGCACCATCCTCGGCCTTGATGAACTGCACGCCGTCGGCTTTCGCCGCCGGGGCGCCGCTCTCCGTGATGCTGTCGGGGTCGGACGTCGGCACGTACAGGGTGGCGCTGGTGTTGGCGGGGACGGTCAGGTTGAGCATGATCCGTGAGCCGTCGATTCGCCATTCGGATGCGATCCGGCCGTGGATCGAGTGGTAGGAACCGCGGGCCCAGGTAAGGTCGCCGCCGGGCTGGGGACGGATGATGAACTGCTTGTAGGCGGGCACGTCGGGGTCGGGGTTGATGCCCAGGATCGTGCGGACCATCCACTCGCCAACCGAGCCGATCGCGTAGTGGGCGAACGAGTTCATTCCGGGATTCTGGAAGCCGCGTCCTTCGACGTAGCCGTCCCAGCGTTCCCAGATGGTGGTGGCTCCGTGGTCGATCGCGTATCCCCACGAGGGCATGCTGCGGTTGTTGATCAGCCGGTAGGCCTCTTCGTTGTACCCGTTGCGGGTCAGCTCGCGCATCAGGCAGATCGTGCTGTGAAAGCCGGTCGAGATCTGGCCGTTGTAGCGCGGGAAACAAGCGACCATGTGTTTGGCCGCTGCCGGTCGTAACTCCTCCGGCAGCAGGCCGAAATGCAGCGCGATCGCATAGCCGGCCTGCGTATCGCCCTCGATGCGGGCGTCGGGTTGCACGTAGGCGCGGTTGAACGCGGCGCGGATCCGCGCGGCGAGAGCACCGTAGCGCTCGGCCTCGAGGTCGCGGCCGATCACGGCGGCCATCTTCGACACGAGCTCGGTCGAGCGCGCGAAGAACGCCGTCGCGAACGCGTCCTTGGGCATGGCGGCGCCGGTCTTGGGCCACCCCTCGAGCTGGAGCGTGTCGGCGTTGAGCCAGTCGCCGTAGTCGTTGTGGCGTTTCTTCTTCCAAAGCAGGTCGGGGTTGTTCCCGTGGATCCAGTCGATCCAGCGGCAGGCGGACTCGAAGTGCTCCTCGATCATCCGCTTGTCGCCGTAGTTCTCGTAGGCACACCACGGCACGAACACGCCGGCGTCGCCCCAGGCGGGCACGCCGGAGAAGCGCGCCGACGGGTCGAACGGATGGGGGGCGAAGTCCGGATAGCGGCCGTCCTGCGTCTGCGCGTCGCGCACGTCCGGTATCCACTTGGTGAGGAACGCGGCCATGTCCATGTTGAAGCAGGCGGTCTGCGCGAAGGCGAGGATGTCACCCATCCAGCCCAGGCGTTCGTCGCGCTGGGGACAGTCAGTGGGGATGCTGTGCATGTTTGCCCGCTGCGTCCAGAGGATGTTCCGCCAGAGCTGGTTCAGCAGTGGACTGGAACATTCAAACTCGCCGACTTCCGGAGCCGCGGAGTGGACCACGCAGCCGCTGAGGACGTCGACCGTGGGTGGCCGGCTCAGTCCGGTCACCTCCACGTAGCGAAAGCCGTGATAAGTGAAGTGGGGCTCGAACGTCTCCGGCCCGTCGCCACGCAGCGTATAGCGTTCGGTCTGCGTGGCGCTGCGCAGGTTGGCGGTGTAGATGCTGCCGTCGGGGTTGAGCACTTCGGCATGTCGCAAGACTACCTCATTCCCCCGCGACCCGCTCACCGTCATCCGACACCAGCCGACCATGTTCTGGCCCAGCTCGAAGACGTAGAGGCCCGGCTGCTGCTCCTTGACTA
>CAZDTB010000514.1:0-3530 GCA_964508075.1 uncultured Planctomycetales bacterium | reverse complement strand
GCAGATGGGTAAGTGGAACGAGCTGTGCGAACAGGCGGTCTGGCCCGACTCGCCGGACGGCGTGCTCGACCGCGTGCGGATCGACAAGATGATCGTCGTGGCGGACGGCGAGTTGCCGCTCGGTCCGTGGGGCCTGCCGACCAATAATCCAGACGTGCGGGACAAGACGGTGGACCTGATGTGGGGCTTCCCGGCGACATTGCTGGACGGCACGATGTACAGCAACCACTACACGGTGAACGAGTCCAATCCGTTCTACATCGAGCAGTCGCTGCTGCACGAGCTCGGCCACGCGCGCTACCTGATCGACTGCTACGGCTTCGACGTGCACAACACTGCGCACCACGGCGGGCACGACTCCGTGCAGATCTGGGAGGGCGACGTTTACGTGGGCGGCAGCGAGTACATGCCCTACCTCGCCTGGGACGAGGTGCTCTATTACAACCAGAGCGGCGGCGTGATGAGCGGGCCGTATGGCTTCCAGTGGTCGCCTTACGAGGCCGCGGCGCTGAACCTGATCGCGTATCAGCGGGCGTGCTGCGGGAACTACAACGCACCGGCCAACATCGGCGTGTTCCTGCAGGATCTGCCGGAGAACAACCACGTCCGCTTCATCAATCAGGACGGTCTGCCGTGGGACGGAGCGAGTGTGCGCGTGTATCAGGCCGAGGCCGGGCCGGGCTGGTACGGCAAGACGATCGACAACACGTACGATCTGGAGTTCACGACCGACGCCGACGGCTACGTGCACCTGCCGCGGAGCCCGTTCGCCGACGAGGACATCCAGCACACTTACGGAATCGCCAACGGCGTCGTGGTGCTGCGAGTCCAGCATGAGGAGCAGATCTGGTACCGCTTCATGGAGGTCACCGACTTCAACATGGAGTACTGGCGCGGCCACGAGCAGGACGCGTACTACGAGATCGAGCTCGAAGGCGAACAGACGCTGATCGGCGACCTCAACGGTGATTGCGAGGTCAATCTGGTCGATCTGGCGATCCTGTTAACGCACTACGGCGACACCGGCGGGCTCGAATATGGGGACGGCGATATCGACGGTGACGACGACGTCGACATTGCGGACCTGGCGGCCCTGCTCGGTCACTACGGCGAAAGCTGTTGAAAGCGACTAAGAGCGACTAACACTACCCCCTCCCTGCCCTCCCCCTGAGAGGGGGAGGGGTTCTGATAGCGGCTCCTCAGCGAGCGTTCCGTTAGCCGCGGACCACCTCGCGTGTGGAATCCGAGTCAATCAGCCCGTCCTTGAGCTCGATGACGCGTTTGCAGTGCCCGGCGATGTTCTGGTCGTGCGTGACCACGACGATCGTCATGCCGGAGGCGTTCAGCTCGTCGAGCAGGTCGAGGATCACCAGGCCGGTGTTGCTGTCGAGGTTTCCGGTGGGCTCGTCGGCCAGGAGCATGACCGGGTCGTTCATCAGGGCGCGGGCGATCGCGACGCGCTGCTGCTGGCCGCCGGAGAGCTCGTTCGGCTTGTGGTGGAGCCGATCGGCCAGGCCGACGCGCTCGGCGATGTCGAGGGCCCGCTGCCCGCGGGCGTGGGGCGGGAGGCCCTGGTAGAACATCGGCACCTCGAGGTTCTCCCGGACGGTCTGTGACTGGATCAGGTTGAAGTTCTGGAAGACGAATCCGATCCGCCGACCGCGGACGTCGGAGAGCCGGTCGTCGCTGAGCCGCGAGACGTCTTCGCCGTAGAGCCAATAAGTGCCGGCGGTAAGGCGGTCGAGGCAGCCGATGATGTTCATGAGGGTGCTTTTGCCGCTGCCGGAAGCGCCCACGATAGCGACGTACTCGCCTTTGCGGATGGTGAGCGAGATGCCGCGCAGGGCGTGGACCTCGACGTTTGCACCGGGGGTGCCGTAGATCTTGACGATCTGCTCCAAGCGGACGATTTCGTGGTTTTGCGGCTGATCGGTCACGGAGTCACTCGTCGGCAGGCGTCCGACACCTGTTTTCGGGGCGCAGATTGTACCGGCAGCCGGGGACGGGCGGCAGCGGGTCCGGCCAGAAAATCAGCTTGCCAAGCTCGCCCGGCTCGGCAATAATCAAGGGTTCGGTGGGTCAGCGATGGGCGGCGGGTATCGCAAGCCGCTGAGGGACGCTCGGTTATGAAGAAGGACATTCATCCCAAGTACGCGAAGGCGAACGTCACCTGCGCCTGCGGAAACAGATTCGAGACGCGGGCGACGGTCGGCGAGATCAAGGTCGACATCTGCAACGCCTGCCACCCCTTTTACACCGGCAAGCAGAAGTTCGTCGACACCACCGGGCGGGTGGAACGCTTCCAGAAGAAGTTCGGCGGACAGTATTTCCAGAGGGCAAAGGCGAAGGCCAAGCCCAAGGCCGACAACTAGTGTAGTGTCTCACAAATACGATACCGTGGTGGGGCAGGCCTCCGTGCCTGTCACGGCGGGCAGGGACGCCCGCCCCACCTCTACAGAAGGTTGCTTGTTTCTGAGACAGTACACTAGCTTCGCTCGAGGAAACCCCAGCTGCGGCTCGGATGCGCAAACCGGGCCGTGGCTTTTTGTATGTGCGCCCGAGATCGACTTGACGCCCGAAGGAAAGGATGAGGATTCGTTTCGTCAACGGTTTTGAACGGTGCGAAGCCATGTCTGAGAAAGCACAAGATCCAACCTGGATTGCCCGCCTGGAAGAGATGGCCAAGCGTGGCGCGGAAGTCGCGGCCGAGATGAACCGGCCCGAGGTCGCCGCCAACGGGACGCTGATGGTGAAGCTGGCCCAGGAGCACGGACGGCTCGAGAAGCTCCTCAAGCCGTTCCGCGAATACCGCAACGTTACCGCTCAGCTCAACGAGTCGGTCGAGATCGTCGAAGACTGCGATTCGGACGCCGAGCTGAAGGAGCTGGCGGAGGCCGAACTGCCCGCGTTCGAACAGCGGCGTGAAACGTTGCTGGGCGAGTTGCAGGAGAAGCTGGTCACCGGGGACGAGGCCTCGATCAGCAGCGTGATCCTCGAAATCCGGGCCGGCACCGGCGGCGAGGAAGCCGCCCTGTTTGCGGGTGAGCTGCTCGAAATGTACCAGGCCTACGCTGCCCGCCAGGGCTTCAAGGTCGAGATGCTCTCGAGCTCCCGCTCCGACCTGGGCGGGATCAGAGAGGCGATCCTGAACATCACCGGCGACGAGGTCTACCTCAACCTGCGTTTCGAGGCGGGCGGGCATCGCGTGCAACGCGTCCCGGAGACCGAGTCGCAGGGCCGCATCCATACTTCGGCGGCGACGGTGGCGGTGCTGCCCGAGCCACAGGCGGTCGAGATCGACGTCGATTGGGACAAGGACGTGATCGAGCACGTCAGCCGGGCGGGCGGACCCGGGGGGCAGAACGTCAACAAGGTCTCCAGCGCCATCAAACTGGAGCACACCGAGACCGGCATCACCGTCTCGATGCGCGACGAGAAGAGCCAGCATAAGAACCGCGCCAAGGCCCGGAAAATCCTGATGGCTCGCCTCTTCGAGCACCACAAGTCACGGCAGGATCGGGAACGTGCCG
>CAZDTB010000513.1:0-3533 GCA_964508075.1 uncultured Planctomycetales bacterium | reverse complement strand
GTCTGGGCCAGGTGGTCCGCCAACGAGAAGGTGGCCTACGAAGAGGCGCTGGGGATGTCGTACGCCGGCAAGCGCGCCGTCGTCTCGATGAAGCACGTCGGGCTGAACGTGGCGGCCGACCCGTTTGTCAACTCGGGGCTGACCGGTGTGAACGGCGGGCTGGTGGTGGTGGTCGCCGATGACCCCGGCATGCACTCCTCGCAGAACGAGCAGGACAGCCGCTACCTGGGCGAGTTCGCGAAGATTCCGGTGCTCGAGCCGAGCAACCAGCAGGAATGCTACGACCTGACGCTCGAAGCGTTCGACCTGTCGGAGCGGATGGGGCTGCCGGTGTTATTGCGGATCGTGACGCGGCTGGCACACAGCCGGGCGATCGTGCAGATACCCGAAACGAACCCCGCCGCCCGGCAGGCGAAGCCGCTGCCGGACAAGAACGACTGGACGCTGATTCCGGCGAACGCCCGGCGTCGGTTTCGCCGGTTGCTCGACATGCAGCCGGCGTTGAGCG
Organism: uncultured Planctomycetales bacterium; assembly: GCA_964508075.1. GTDB lineage: Bacteria > Planctomycetota > Phycisphaerae > UBA1845 > Fen-1342 > JALSRY01. The sequence continues at coordinate 3,025 of CAZDTB010000513.1, read as the reverse complement.
AATACTCACAGCAGTCGCCGATCAACAGGCTCAAGCTGGCCGGCAGGCGCGGGATCATTGCCGCGGGAATCGCGTACAACTACGTGCGTGAGGCGTTGGGTGAGGATCACGGGGATTCGCTGTTGAAGATCGGGACCTATCCACTGCCGCTCAACCACATTCGCGATCTGGCGAACCACTGCGAAGAGATCGTGGTAGTGGAAGAGGGATACCCGTTCATCGAGTCGCGACTGAACGGTCTGCTGGGCTTGCCGGGCAAGCTGGTTCGCGGAAAGCTGGATGGTTCGCTGCCGGCATTCGGAGAACTGACGCCGGACCTGGTTGCGGTCGCCTTCGGCAGGAAGGCGGCGGGTCCGCAGGAAGCGGTCGGTGAGCTTCCCGGCCGGCCGCCGTCGCTGTGCAAGGGTTGCCCGCACGTCGACACGTTCAAGGCGATGCTGGAGGCGACGAAGGCCGCCGAGCAGGCGGTGCTGTTCAGCGACATCGGCTGTTATACGCTGGGGTGTATGCCGCCGTTCGAGGCGGTGCACTCGTGCGTGGACATGGGGGCGTCGATCTCGATGGCGCACGGGGCGGCCCGGGCCGGTGTGCATCCGGTGCTGTGCACGATCGGGGACTCGACGTTTACGCACTCGGGCATGACCGGTCTGATCGGGGCGGCGAAGGCCGATGCCGACATGACCGTGTTCATTCTCGACAACGCCACGGTCGCCATGACCGGCGGCCAGGCCACGATGATGGCCGGCGACGAGCTGATCGAGCTGGTGAAAGGACTGGGTGTCAGCGAAGAGCACTTGCGCGTGATCGAGCCGCTGGCCAAGTATCATGAGCAGAACGTGGAGGTGATCCGCCAGGAGCTTGCTCACCGTGGATTGTCGGTTATCGTCGCGCGCCGGCCGTGCATCCAGATCAGGAAGCCGCAGAAGGCCAAACCCGAAGAGAAGAAGGTTGCCGCGGCGGCCGGTGGCAAGAAGTAGGTGCAGCAAGACGCGCTTCGAAAACTACAAAGGATAAGACGTGGAAGCGAACATCGTTCTCGCCGGTGTCGGTGGACAGGGTATTCTGACGAACGCGAGGGTGATCTCGATCGCCGCCCTGCGCCTCGGGCTACACCTCAAGCAGGCCGAAGTGCATGGGATGTCGCAACGCGGCGGGGCGGTGGAGTCGCACCTGCGCGTCGCCGATCATGAGCTGTCGAGCGATCTGATCCCGCTGGGTCAGGCCAGCCTGATCCTGGCGGTCGAGCCGCTGGAGTCGCTGCGCTACGTGCAGTACCTGCGCGCGGACGGCGTGATCGTGGCGAGCACGAATGCGTTTGTGAACATCCCCGACTACCCGCCTATCGAGGGCGTGCTGGAACAGATCGCACGTTTCCCGCGGCACGTGCTGCTGGACGCGGACCGGCTCTCGAAGCTCGCGGGCTCGGGTCGTGCGGCGAACATCGTCCTGCTGGGAGCGGCCGCGCTGTATCTGGAGATCGAAGCGGATGAGCTACTGAACGCGATCGCCGCGATGTTTGGTGCGAAGGGCGAGAAGACCGTCGAGATGAACCACCTGGCGTTTCAGCTCGGCCGTAACGCCGCCCAGGCGTACCGCGACGGCTTGGACCAGGGTATTGACTCGGCTACGCTGCGTGGGTGGCTCGATTCGCTGACGCTCGAGCAGCTATCGGCCGAGGGCGGCCTCGACGCCGGCGAGCTAAAAAAAAAACAGCCTAGCCAAGACCGGCTGAGCAGCGCCGAGGCGGCGGTCTTTGAAGAGAACCTGATCAAGGCCCACGCCGACGGCCGGCGGCAGCTCTACGAGCACGAGGTCTACAACCTGGTGAAGATCGTGGGGGCGATCGAGCCGCCGCGCCACGTCTTCTTTCCAAGAGGCGAGCCCATTTCCGACGCCGCGATCGACTCGCTGCCGGGCGAGCAGGTCGTGCTCAAGCTGGTGTCGCCGGAGGTCGTGCACAAGACGGAGGCGAAGGCGGTCGTGTTCGTGCCGCGTGAGCGCGCGGCGATCGAGCGCGCCGTCGCGCGCATGTACGAGCAGCACGCCGGGAAAGACATCGCCGGCGTGCTGATGGTGGAATTCGTGGCGGGGGTCACGTCCGGCTTTGGGAGTGAGCTGTTCATCGGCGTGCGGGCGACGCGCGAGTTCGGTCCGGTGATCGCGGCGGGGATCGGCGGCGTCGACACCGAGTATCTCGCCGAGAAGATGCGCCCGGGGATCGCCGTCGCCAAGGCCGTCGCCGGCGACGTCACCGCCGAGGAGTTCTTCGAGCTGTTCAAGCGGACCGCGGCGTACGACAACCTCGCGGGCCGCACGCGGAGGCACAAACGGATCGTCTCCGACGCGGAGCTGTTGCGGTGCTTCCGGGCGTTCATCGCGATCGCGCGACACTTCTGCGTCGACCGCGGCAAAACCGGGCCGGACGTGGCCGAGCTTGAGGTCAACCCGTTCGCGTTTCGCGGGCAGCGCATGGTGCCGCTCGATGGACGCGGGCGGTTGGAGACGGCGGTGAAGAGGCCCCCGCCGCGGCCGATCGAGAAGATCGACAACCTGCTCGAGCCGAAGTCGATCGCGGTGCTGGGCGTTTCAAGCAAGGGCCACAACTTCGGACGCGTGATTCTGAACAACGTCAAGGAGTGTGGCTTCCCGCCCGAGCATTTGTACGTCATCAAGGAAGGCGAGCAGAAGATCGACGGCGTCAGGTGCTACCCGAGCATCGCGGCGTTGCCCGAGCCGATCGACATGGTCGTGATGGCGCTGCCCGCAAGTCAGTTGCCCGCGGTCATCGACGAGATCGCCGAGAGCGGCAAGGTCGCGTCGGTCATCCTGATTCCGGGCGGCGTCGGTGAGACCGAGGGCTCGCGTGAGCTGGAAGCGCGGACGCGCGCCGCGCTTGCTCGGGCCCGCGCTCGACCCGACCAGGGACCGGTCTTCGTCGGACCGAACTCGATGGGCATCCAGTCGCGTGTCGGACGCTATGACACGTTCTTCATTCCAAAGAAGAAGCTCGACAACCGGATGAACG
>CAZDTB010000512.1:0-3549 GCA_964508075.1 uncultured Planctomycetales bacterium | reverse complement strand
TCAGACCCTGCCGCATCGCTTCGGCCGCCTCGCGAAAACGCCGCTCCTTCTGCAACTGCCGGGCCGTGTTGAACAATTGCTCAACCTTCTCGCGGCGCTGTTGCTCCTGCAACTGGCGGCGGCGCTCGATCTGCTCCGCGATGGCTATTCGCTGCCGCTCGGCCTCGGCGCGGCTCCAGCGATCGTACTCCGCAGCTACGAACTTCTTGCACTCGAGCGCTCTGCCTCGCTCGCGTTCATATCTCGACGGCGGCTGGGCATAGCCGCGATTCGCTTCGATTACTTGCAGGGCGCTTTCGGCGAGCTGGCGTGCTTCGTCGAACCGCTCCGCCGCCACCGCCGCACCAGCCTTGTTTACCGCCTCCTCCATCTTTGCCACCGCCCGCTGCCAGAGCAGGTCGTCGCGGGCCCGCAGATCATCCACCAGCGTCCGCCGACGCGGGGCGGCGGGTGGCGCCTGCGGCGCCGGCTCAGGCATCTCCGGCTCCGGTTCGACCGCCGGCTCGGGCTTCGCCGGCGGCTGCTCCGGCTCGGGCTCCAGTTCCTCCACCGGCGGCTCAGGCTCGGTTGTCGGTTCGGGTGGCACCGGGCCGGTGGGCTTGGCCGCCTCCGCAAGCTCAATCTTCTCCGCGATGCGCTGCCGCTGCATTCGGGCTTCAGAGCGCAGCATGGGCTGCGCGTATTCGTTCTCGAGCACGCGCGCGTACAGCCCGTCGGCCTCCTTCCAACGTCCTTCGTCGTACGCCCGCTTCGCCTCGACCATGTCCTGCCTGGCCTTGGCGCTGCCTTGGATTGCCTCCGGCAACACCGTCAGCAGTTTGTCGTAGACCTTCGCCTCTTCTTCGGTCAACTGCTCACGGTTGACTTCGAGCAACGCCTCCTGCGCCGCTACGTATTCCTGCATCTCGAACAGCGCTTGCGCCAGTTGGAGTTGCTCATCCTCCGCCAGCGACGCCGGATTCAGCATTAAGCAGACAAAAACTGCCAGTCCCCTGCTGAGTCGCTTAGCCTTGTTCATCGCGGGATTCTCCTCGGGGGTACGCAACTCAACTGCCGGACGACCACGGGCTCTCCGCCCCGCGGGCGCATTAACAGCCTGCTCGCCCATGTTAGACCCGGGGAAGTGTAGTCGCAGCACAAGTATCACGCAAACCAAAATCAGAAGACGCCTGACGGATTTTCGTCAACTTGCGCGCCCCAAGGCCCATATGGCGGATAACCGTCAGGCGCCCCCAACTGCAACCTCCGCCACTCGCTCCACACACAAAACCCGGCTTCCAGCCTCGGTGTGCCAAGATTGCACTGCGGCAAATCGCCCTCAGTTCGCTTCACACCGCGCGTCCTCCCCGCCCTGTCCCGATGGTGTTCCCACTGGCACCGGCTCACGCTTCTCGTTGACCGCGACGTACACCAGTTCCGCCTCCGTCACCGGAACCACTTCCCGCGGATCTGCAAACCGCTGCGATTCGACACTCACGTGAATGGTCAGCGACGTGCGCCCCACCTTCACCACCTGCGCATAGAAGCTCAGCACGTCACCCACAAACACCGGCTGCTTGAACGCCACCTTGTCCATCGCCACGGTGACGAATCGATGCGGCTGGTATTCACGCGCCGCCACCGCACCGGCCTGGTCGATGTAGCTCAGCAGGATCCCGCCGAAAACCGTGCCCTGCGGGTTCGTGTCGCGCGGCATCATCACCACCCGCAACGCCGGACCGTCTTCGCGATTCACTAATGCAGAACCCATCGCAAACACCACCCTGAATTCCAACCGCTCGAGCCTGAACCCTCAGAGAATCAACATCGCATCGCCGTAGCTGTAAAATCTATAGCGCTCCTCGATCGCGGCGGCATATGCCGCCCGCACCTGCTCGATCCCCGCGAAAGCCATCACCAGCGCCAGCAGCGTACTGCCCGGCAGGTGGAAGTTGGTCAGTAGCCGGTCCACATTGCGATAGCGGTAGGGCGGGTAAATGAAGATATCGGTCCAGCCGGACCGCGGTGCCTCCGGAACTTTACCGCCCCCCAGTTTAAACTCCAGCGATTCCAGCACGCGGACCGATGTCGTTCCGACCGCGACGATCCGCCCGCCATCCGCCCGCGTCGCATTCAGCGTCGCGATCGTCTGGCCGTCAATCTGGTAGTACTCGGCGTGCATGTGGTGCTGCCCCAGATCATCGACGCTGATCGGCGCGAAGGTGCCGAGCCCGACATGCAGCGTGAGCGGGGCCAAATTGACGCCGGCAATGCGCAGCTCTTCCAGCAACTCGGGCGTGAAGTGCAATCCGGCGGTGGGCGCCGCCGCCGCGCCTGCCTGACGCGCGTAAACTGTCTGATAGCGCCGCTCATCATCCGTGTCGGGCTTGTCGGGGCGATGAATGTAAGGCGGCAGCGGGGTCTGACCGATGCGCCGAAGCAGGTCGAACGGATCCGCCAGCGGTTCCGGATGCACGTCCCATTCGCCACGCTCGCACCGCCTGCAGAGCACCAGTTCGCAATCCCCGTTGCCGCACGCCAGGCGTTCGCCGACCCTCAGGCGCGAGGCAGGCTTGAGCAGAACCCGCCAGAGGTTGCCAATCTCGTGTAGGTAGAGCGCCTCGACTTTCCCGCCGGTCGCGCGCCGACAGAAAAACCGCGCCGGGATCACGCGCGTGTCGTTGAGCAGCAGACAGTCGCTAGGCTCCAAGTACCGTCGGATCTCCCGGAACGTATGGTGATCAATCTTCCCCGTAGAGCGCTCGAGCACCAGCAGCCGCGACGCGTCGCGCGGCTCGGCCGGGCGCTGCGCGACCAGCTCGCTCGGCAGCTCGAATTGCAGTTCCTTCAATCGCACGACAGCTCATTCTCTTTGCTAACGAAGAGCCGCGGGCTTCAGCCCGCCCGGTGTCACGGCTTCTGCCAGCCCCTTCCCCGCCCGCACCATCGTTGGCGAATTCTCGATGCTGTAGAATAAGCACCGTCCAGCCGGCCTGCCAGCCGGCGCGAACTGATGGAGGTGCTCGGTGGAGCAACCGCAGCTCATCCTGGTGCGTGGGCAGTGTGCGTGCGGAAAACGCTATCGCATCCGCAACGCGCGCCCCGGGATCACCGTCATGTGCCCCAACTGTCGCCGCCCGATCCCCATCACCGAGTCCGATCTCCGCGCCGCTGCCGCCGACGCGCAACTCATCCCCGTGCAGACCGAGACCGTTGAGCCGCTCGAGGTGATCCCGCTTGACTGCGGCGAGCTGACGCTCGCGCCGGAGGGCAGCCGCCCAGGCCTGACCGGCGAGAGACTGCACAGCCACGAAGAGGCCATGCTTGCCGAGGCCCAGGGGACCCGGGCATTCAGCACCACATTCGAGCAGATCCGGCCGGCCCCCGCGCCCCGAGCCCGCGTCGTGATCGAGTTCGAGCCCGGACAACGCACCTTCCTCCGCAATCTGCTCGCTGGTTTCTTCCGCACGCTCTGCCTGCCCTTCCGCCACTTCCGCGCTCGGCTCTCGCGGAAACCCTAGCCCGGACTATTCATACCGCAGAGAGCGCGGAGAGCGCAGAGTGTTGTTG
>CAZDTB010000511.1:0-3552 GCA_964508075.1 uncultured Planctomycetales bacterium | reverse complement strand
CGGCACTCCAAGGTGATGCATCTGGTCTCGAACGTCGAAGGCTGGCTGCGGGCCGATCGCGACGCGCTGGACGTGTTCCGCGCGCTCTTCCCTGCCGGAACCGTCACCGGCGCTCCAAAAGTCCGCGCCATGCAGATCATCGACGAGCTCGAGCCCGTCCATCGCGGGATCTACGCCGGTGCCATCGGCTACTTCAGCCTGCTCGGCGATCTCGACCTCTGCATCGCCATCCGGACGATCGTGATGCGTGCTGATCGCGGGTTCATCCAGGCCGGGGCCGGCATCGTGGCCGATTCGGTCCCGCACCTGGAATACGAGGAAACGCTCAACAAGGCCCGAGCCCTGATGCGCGCCGTCCAGGTTGCCAAGACCGACGCCGCCCTCGCCTGACCCCCCTGCTGGTGCGACAACCGCTGCCGCTCGTGCGAGAATCCCTGCTCGCACGCCCCAAACGCAACAAACGCTTGCAATCCCCGACCGAACCCGCCAAAATCTTCAGTAGGGAATGTGCCTGGGCAACGCCCGGCACAGTCCATCTGCTGATGAGCTAACCAGGCGCTTCGCGTAGTGCCAAGCCAACGGGAGAGAGCAACATGACGATTCCCCATTCCGCATTCCGCAATCCGCATTCGGCAATCGGGGCCTGCTGTGTTCTCATGGCTCTAAGCGCCGTCGGGCGGGCCGACCCCCCTACTTCCTTCGACCTGCGCGACGTGGACGGAGTGAACTACGTCACGCCGGTCAGAGACCAGATCGGCTCCACCTGCTGGTGTTTCGGCACGATGGGCGCCTTCGAAGGCAACCTGATGATGACCGGCAACTGGACCGCCGCCGGCGAGTTCGGAAAGCCAAACATGGCCGAATTCCACCTCGACTGGTGGAACGGCTTCAACCAGTTCAACAACGACGACGTCGACCCCAACACCGGCGACGGACTCGAGGTCCATTTCGGCGGCGACTACCACGTGGCCACCGCCTATTTCACGCGGGGCGACGGCGCCGTCCGCGACATGGACGGCCAGTCTTTCAGCGAGCCCCCACCGCGGTGGGAGGAAGGCTTCCACGTCTACTACCCGCGCGACGTGATCTGGATGACTGCGGAAGAGGATCTCAGCAACATCAACACCATCAAGTACGCCATCATGGAGCACGGCTGTCTCGCCATGTGCATGGCGTACCACGCGTCACTCATCGAGGATTATCACCACTATCAGCCCCCCGGCGACGAGCACCCGATCAACCACTCGATCACCATCGTTGGCTGGGACGACAACGAGCCGACCCCGGCCCCGCTCCCGGGCGCCTGGCTGATCAAGAACAGCTGGGGCAGCAATTGGGGCTTCAACGGATATTTCTGGGTCTCATACTACGATCAGGCCGCCGCCCAGCACCCCGACATGGGCTGTGTCCAGTTCCGGGACATCGTCCTCAACCCCTACGACCACACCTACTACCACGATTATCACGGCTGGCGTGACACCATGACCGACGCCACCGAGGCCTTCAACGCTTTCGCCGGCGTCGAGCGCCACCGGCTCGAGGGGGTGGGCTTCTTCACCGTTGGCGAGAATGTCTCGTACACGTTCACAATCTATGATCGCTTCGAGGGCGGTGAACTGCTCGATGAAATCACCAGCCAATCGGGAACCATCGAGCAAATGGGCTATCACACCGTCGACCTCGAAACCCCCGTTTACCTGTTTCCAGATGACGACTTCTGTATCTATCTCCAGCTCTCCCACGGCGGACAGGCCTACGACCGCACCGCGGAAGTATCCGAAATGATGGGCGCGCAGTATCGCGCGCTGGTGACATCCACCGCCAGTCCCGGGGAGAGCTTCTACCGTGAGGGTGACACCTGGCTCGATCTGACCGACTTCGACGACTCAGCCAACTTCTGCATCAAAGCCCTGGCGGTCGAGGTCGGCCTGGAGATCGCGCCTGAGGAGGACTTCGTGGCCGAGGGCCCGCGCTGCGGCCCGTTCACGCCGATCAGCAAGACCTGGCAGCTCACCAACACCGACAGCGAGCCGATCAGCTACGAAGTCACGACCTCCTCTTGCACGCCCTGGATGGACGTGACCAGCGAGCCCAGCGGGGTGCTCGACCCGGGCGGTGTCGCCGAAGTTACCGTCGAGATCACCCTCTTTGCCAGCGCCATGTTAGCCGGGTTCCACCACGGCGAGGTGACCTTCACCAACACTACGACGCATCTTGGTGACGCCACGCTCGCAGTGGATCTGCTGATCGATCCGCCCCCCCCGCAATACGAATGGACTTTCGACGAAGACCCTGAGTGGACCACCCGCGGCGACTGGGAGTGGGGACAACCGAGCGGCGGCGGCGGAGAGAACGGCAGCCCCGACCCAACCTCCGGATACACCGGAACCAGCGTCTACGGATATGACCTCAGCGGCGACTACCCTAACAACCTCGGTTTCAAACACCTCACCACCGGATCGATCGACTGCACCGGCCTGTCGCACGTCCGGCTCGCGTTCTGGCGCTGGCTCGGCGTCGAACACCCCGATCACGACCACGCCGCCGTCCGCATCAGCCCCAACGGATCAGACTGGACTGCGCTCTGGAACAACGACGACGAGGTCACCGACTCCGGGTGGGTCTACCAGGTCTATGATGTCTCTCACGTCGCCGACAACCAGCCCGAATTCCACGTCCGCTGGACCATGGGAAGCACCGACGACACGGGAAGGTATTGCGGCTGGAACATCGACGATGTCCAAATCCTCGGGTTCGAGCAGGCTGCCCCGATCATCGGCGACCTGAACGATGACGGCCAGGTCAACATCCAAGACCTGGCAACCCTCCTCGGCAGCTATGGAGACAGCGGGGTGACCCCCGCCGAGGGCGATTTGGACGGCGACGGCGACGTCGACATCGCCGACCTCGCGACCCTGCTGGGAAACTACGGCTGCGGCGACCCGTAAGAGCGGCATGCCAGCACCACGATCGTAAGGGAGCGGCCTGGCAGCCTGAAACTCGCTGGTGCGAGAAGCCCTTCTCGCACCCTCCGATCCCGCTCGCGGGTGCGAGAATCCTACTTCGCACACCCCAACCGCGCTCGGAGCGAGGTATCTGGACTTACTGCGCCAGTGCCGCGCATCACCGGGGGCTTGCCGGCAGTGCCCGGATCGTTGCCGCAACCAGCACCTGCCGCCGGTGCACTTGATCCGCGCTGGAAGAGCGCGTGATCCCAACGGATCACCAAGAAACCCGTTGCCACCATGCTGCACGAGATGGTAGGATTCGGCGTCGCTCAGTATCTTGGACGGAGCGCGCGGGGAACCTCGCAAAACCAACCGTTCAGCGGGTTTCCCACCAAATGCGGGCGTAGCTCAATTGGTAGAGCATCAGCCTTCCAAGCTGAATGTTGAGGGTTCGAGCCCCTTCGCCCGCTTTAGGACAGAGTCAGACGGCTGACCACTACTCTTGTCAGCAGCGGACGTTACCGCGGTTCCCGCCGAAGTGCGCCCGCTGCCCGATTCGTCAGCGATTGTCCCCGACGTGCACTGATTGCCCGCGTTTGGTACA
>CAZDTB010000510.1:0-3558 GCA_964508075.1 uncultured Planctomycetales bacterium | reverse complement strand
TGCATCGCGATAGTTCACCGGCCGATACGCCGCGCGACAGAGAAACTTGCTGCGAAGCATCGTCAGCACGACGGTTTGCCAGTACGCCCGTGTACGCCCGATCTCGCGCCGCCGCTCCCACGGTATCAGCGACACCTCCGACTCGATGAAATCGAGCAAAAGCCCGCACTCCGGGCAGCGGTCGCTGGTCAGCCCGCGCAGACTGTAGCCGCACTCGGGACAGAACAGATCGTCTGCGTATGCCGATCGCGTTGTCTCGCTCAAGTCTTCCATAAGCCGGCAGATAGCTTAGCCGCTCCGTACCTCCCAGCCCAACGTCGGGAGACAAACGGTTTGAGATGTTCACCAAACAGTGCCACAATGCAGCCAACGCCGGACGGCGTGTTCCCCTCCGCGGCAGCCGGCGTTTGAAGAATGGGCTCCCGCCATGAGTGAACCGGAAGCAGACAGGGCGACATCGGCACCGCCTGTGCAGCCAAGTCCGTCGCGCCATCGCTGGTTCAGGCGGGTGATGCTGCTCGTCGTACTGCTGCTGGCGGCCGCGGTCGTGCTGCGGATCTGGTGGGACTGGGAAGCCCAGCGGCGCTTGCGGTCCAGGCTGGAGCAGTATCGGGCCGCGAACCAGCCGGTCTTCGTGGAGGATTTCGGATTCGTTCAGATCGCGGACGCGGACAACATGGCTTTGCCGCTGAGCCGCGCTGCCGAGATGCTGCTTGAGCCAAGCGATGCTCCGGTGTCATTGCAGGATTTGGCCAAGCGTCCAGGTCTGGTGGATCAGCACGCGGACTACGTCGCCCTTCTGGTCGCATCGAACGACGAGGTCTTCCAGCGCATGCGCGGAGCCTGGGATCGCGCCGGTGTGCAGTGGGACGTGCAGATCGTCAGACCGTACATCAACGTCACGTTGCCACATCTGAGTCCTCAAAAGAATCTGGCGCGACTCTGTTACGTGGCGGCGATCCATCATCATCGACGCGGCGACGACCAGGCCGCCATGGCGGCGCTGGATGACATGCTGAGTATCGCTAAGGCCATCAGCTACTCGTGGCCGTGTGTGATGCAACATCTCGTCGCTATCGCGATTTCTGATATGTGCGCGGATGCAGTGGAGCAGGTCACGCCAGGCCTGCACGTGGAAGATGCACCGCCGGATGGTGCCTTAGCCGAACGAGCATGCGGTCGCGCGGATGTCGAGGCTCTAATTGAGCGACTGATGAACCCCAAGCGTATGCAAGCCGGCTGGCAGTGGGCCATGAGCGGCGAGCGGATGGCGCTCTATGATGGCGGTGAGTTCGTTACGGAGAACCTGGCAGGCGAATTCTGGCTGTTCAAACCGGCTTTCCGCTTGGACACGATCAGGATGATGGAGTACTGCACGCAAGCCCACGACGCCGGCCTGGCCCGCGATTGGCCTACCGCAGACGCCTTGCTGTCCGACATCGAAGACACCGGTGATGGTAATTGGGCTACACGTTTCGTGAGCAATCTCCTGTTGCCGACTTATGCTCGCGCGGTAGGCCTGCATCACTGGGCCCTGATGCGCCGACAACTGGCCGGCACGGCGCTGGCGATTCGTCTGTACGAACTGGACCACGGCCGGCGTCCTGAGACTCTGAAACAACTGGTGCCTGGCTATCTGCCTCGCGTCCCGGAGGATCGCTTCACGACCGATCACAGCGCGATCAGGTACAAACCGAACGCTTCGCCGCCGGTGCTCTACAGCATCGGCGTAAATGGGGTCGACGACATGGGCCTGAACTCGTGCGATGGTCTGCCCCGCGATTACACACAGCCGGGCGACATGGTCTTCTTTCTCGATGGTAACCGCCCGCTGCTCGATGCGTCCCCAGAAACGTCAACGCAAGCTGAGGACGAGCACGTGAACCATGATGGCGGCGACCGGTAAGGCGGCCAGAACTGCAAGCGTGGCGACGAGAAAAACCAGGTCGGACTTCAGTTCCCAGAACCAGACCTAGCGTTTTCCCCGAAACATGCGCTTGCCGATTCGCTCGTAATCCGCAGTCATGGCAACAAAGACAACAAACGCGAACGCACCAGCCGCGCTCAACACCACGGCTGCTCCGCGTAAGTCGGCGTCGCGCAGCAGCAGCCCGAGCATCAGGAGGACGCCCGCCAATGGAAACCACGCCAGCCACGCGCAGGTGTAGTTGCCAAGGGCGACCGCCCGATCCCGCCGGGCCGGTTCGAGCAACCGAGAATCGAATATGTAGCTCGGCAGGCCGGTGATCACAAACAGCCAGGCGAGCGTACACAGACAAACGATTGGGAGGAACTGACGCCCGGCGATAGCGATTACCGTTGCCATCCCGTCCGGTTCAAAAACGTACAGCATGATCACCGCCAGCACGACCGTGATGAATGCATGCCCGATGCACACCGCCCGAAACGACAGGGAATCAGCTTGGCTGACCGGCTGATAGAACGCGCGGTAAAACACTTTGCCACGAAAGTTGATCAGCCACACCGTCTTCCAGTAAGCCTTGATCAGCCCCACTTCCCGGCGATGTTCCCAAGGTATGATCGACACTTCAGATTCGATGAAACTCAGATCGAGCCCGCACTCCGGGCAGCGGTCGCTGGTCAGCCCGCGCAGGCTGTAGCCGCACTCGGGGCAGAACAGATCGTCGGCGTAGGCGGATGCCGTTGGGGCGGATGAATCAGGCGCGGCAGTTTTGTCAGGCGGTTCGGACATCGGGCGGTGGTCCAGTACTCGCACGGCCGACACGGCCGTGCCACACATTGGTCCCACAGGGCTCGGCCGGTACAGGGCCCGGCCGCTACATTCTCGGCCGGTACGGGGCCCGGCCGCTACAGATCGGCCGACGAGCCGTCGGCCGCTACTGCGTCACTTCGTGGCTTCGTCGCTTCGTCGCTTCGTCGCTTCGTGGCCTCGTCGCTTCGTCGCTTCGTGGCTTCGTCGCTTCGTCGCTTCATCGCTTCGTGGCTTCGTCACTTTGTCACTTCGTTACCTTGTCACGTTGTCACTTTGTTACCTTGTCACCATTATGTCGCGATAGGCGACGAAGTCGTCGTACATGCAGTGGAAGGCTCTGTATTTCGCGTCGTGATACTGTCTGACGGCACCGATGGCGGGTTCGATCGTCTCGCCGGCGCTGTTCATGGCGGCCATCGCGTCAATGACGGTCTTGAAGTCGCCCGCGGCCACCGAGCCGAGCACCGCCGAGCCGAGCAGCACGGCCTCCGGCTCGCGCGGGAGCACGATCCTGCAGCCGGTGATGTCGGCGTGCTCGCGCAGGAACACCGGGTTCTTGGTGCCGCCGCCGCAGGCGAGGACCGTGTCGATCTGGTAGCCCTGCGAGTTCATGGTCTCGATGATGTGCCGCGTGCCGTGGGCGATGGCCTGGATCGTCGCCAGGTAGGTCAGCTTCTTCTTCGACAGGAAGACCTTTCGCTCGGCCAGGACCTTCGTGAGGGTGTATTGGTTCCCCTTGTGCCCAAGGTCGGCGCCCAGCTCGTTGGCGAGCGCCACGATGCGTTCACCCATGCCGTTGGCCATGGCAGCGATCCTTCCTGTTG
>CAZDTB010000509.1:3216-3560 GCA_964508075.1 uncultured Planctomycetales bacterium | reverse complement strand
GTCCCACGTGTCGGCGTGGATCTCGATGTAGTTCAGGTTTGTCAGATCGGGGTTGCCGACCGCCGTCACGCTCCAGAAATCGTCGCCGGCCAGCGGAATGCGCAGCTTGAGCCACTGATCGCGGGCGTTGTTGAGGATGTCCCAGGCGGGGGTATAGAGGTAGTAGTCGCTTTCGGTCGTCGCCAGGTAGATCCAGGGGGACCCGCTCTGGAAACCGAGATTGGGGTTTTCGGCATAAACCCAGAACTCGACCCCGCCCGAGCCGCTGCCGAGCAGATCCCAGCCAGCGTCCTGGCTGGGTGGCGACCAGAGCCACGTATCGAAGCCGCCGTCCGTCTCGAAGC
>CAZDTB010000509.1:2446-3206 GCA_964508075.1 uncultured Planctomycetales bacterium | reverse complement strand
CCGACCTGGACCCGATCCGTGTCGTCCGCTCCGGACGCGGTCGCCGACTGCGCGTCGGCTTCCCAGTCGGCGGCACTGTATTCAGTCAGCGTGTCGGGCGCCGCCGGCGGCGCCGCCCCCGCTAGGCCGACCCACAGCCAGAACGCAACCGGAACCGCAAGAATACTTGGTCTCATCGTTTTCGATCAGCCTCCGATCCCCTCTTCGCTCACCCCACGGGCACTTCGCTATTCTCAATTCTTGATTGGCTATTCCACGCGCCACCGCGGTGGGCCTCAGCGACTGCCCGGTGTTCCATGAGGAGCCGCGGGCTTCAGCCCGCGCGGCCCCACGCAACTACTAGCCCCTAGATATCCGGTACGTAATGCCCCGCTCTCCGCCCCCAGAGCCCCCGCGCGTGGCAATCACTGCGGCCAGGGCGGCAGAATCAGCTCTTCGGCCGGGATCGTCTCGTCACCAGCGTAGCTCCCCACGTTCCGGCTGCCGCAGGCCGCACAGGAGGGCATAATCGGAAGCGTCGGCAACTCCCTGTCGCCGCGACGCTCCAGGTTCGGCACGAAATACTTCCCGCAGTCGCGACACAGAAACAGCGGGTACGCGGCTCGCTCGCCGCACTCCGGGCACTCGTATGGCACCGGATCGACGACTTTCGCTTCGAGCCGCACGTGCTGGCGGCAGGCCAGGCAGGCACAGTTGGCCCTGATCTCGCTCGGAATCCGGCCTTTGTCGCTGGGGCGCGTGGCGTAGTACACGATCGCGA
>CAZDTB010000509.1:0-2436 GCA_964508075.1 uncultured Planctomycetales bacterium | reverse complement strand
TGCCCCAAGGATTAGGTTGCGTCGGTCCATCACTTAGCGCCGCCCGTGTGCCGCGTCGTTCGGCATCCGTTTCCACCGCTTGTAGTACGTCTTGTACGAACAGCTCAGCTTTTTGATTGGATACCCGGCCGGGATACAGTCGAACGCTGGGTCCCCGGGATGTTCCGGCGGGTACGTCGGGTTGCTGACCCGGTAAGGGGTGCGTCCGCGAAACTCCTCGATCTCGCCGTCGTATGGGTCCCAATCGAGCCGGGTGGTTTTCTCGCCGGGCAGCCAGGTGAAGTACTTGATCGTGTCCACCGTGCGATCCGGATCTTCGTGGCTCGGTTCCTCCACCATGCCGCTCAGATTCGGGACGATCCGCCGTACGTGGCCATCCATGAAAAGCGTGTTCGCCGCCAGCTCCGCCATGTGTCGCCAGCCGACCATGGTCCCCTCCCAATTGGGGTACAACCATGGGGGGCCGCCGTTTCCCCCGGTTGCCACCCACTGCGCGTTCAGGCTGCCGAACCAGTTCCACCACCCGTCGATCGCGTAGACCTGCCGGGCGGTGTCGCGGTGTCGATCGCGTGGATCGTTCCAATGCATGATCGCGTTCAGCGCGTAGCTGGTGCGCACGCCGCGCTTAATCTCATTACGCAACCCGAAGTCGCCGTCGACGAAGAAGAAATGCCAATCGAACCCGCGTGCCTCCATGGGCTCGTCCGGGCGCTCGTCAGAGGGGCAGAGGCCGGCGTCGGTCTTGTCCAGGAAACCTTCGTCGTACAGGATGTCCACCCAGGTCAGCATCCAAGCGGTTTCCGAGCCGTCGTCCCAGGTCGGCCCGAAGCCGTTGTTCGCCACATCGCAGGTGGCCCGCGCCTGGCCGATCGAGCGCAGGTTTACGCCGCACTTCACCTGGCGAGCCTGCTCCTTGGCCCGGCTCAGGGACGGCAACAGGATCGAGATCAGCAGCGCGATGATCGCGACCACCACCAGCAACTCGATCAGCGTAAACCCCGGTTGGCTCGGGCCCGCTCGAGCGGTGCGTGACATGCTTGCCACTCCTTTCACGCTTGCTGGGTACACAGACACTTGCCCGGCCGGCGGCCCGCGAAGCCGCCGCACCGGCGCACGAGACTTCCGGAGAGGCACACCAACACGAGTAGTCTACCAGATCAGACGCCCCCTGGCAGCCGGGGCTGACATTTTTTCTGCTGATCCTGGGGTTCCGCGGGCCCCCGCGGGCGCCAAGCGTGCGTCCAGGCTGCAGAGCGGGCACGGGAGTCCCCGGCTGCACCATCTTCAGCCGCCCGACGGGCTTGATACGCGGCTGCGTGGCACCTGCCCGCGGACCGCCGACCAGGCCCCGTTTGGCACGCAAACCCCGCCGGAATTGCATTGCCGCGGTTTGCGAAGCGCTGTACAATAAATGGTGTTGGGGCGGGCACGGCCGGCGGCGTCGCCGGCCGGCGCAATTCGTACGCACAGGTCGAATATGGAGGTGTTGGAATGAAACGACTCGCATGTATCTTGGTTGTGGCAGGCGTCGTGGGCATGGCCGGGGCCGACTGGTACACGGCCTACGTCAACGACTTCTCATCGCTCGACGGGGTATCCGTCAGGTGCGGAACATATCCCACCGCCTGCTGTGAGAACCTGCGGCTGGAGGACGGCGGTGCCGTGGCCGATGTGATCAGCACCGGCTACGCCATCATGGACATCGACATGGATCCGATCAACGGGATCAACATCGATCCGCCGATCGACTTCCGGTATGGTGAGTTCGACATCACGCTCGAGTGGTACGGCGAGTGGTGGATTCCTGATGAGGTCGTCGGCTTCTGGATCCGGATATACTCCCGCATGTGGAACGGGACCGAGTGGGTCTACAGCGGTCAACAGAACTACTTCTTCGAAGTTGAGCAGGCGGAAACCGGCCCGAACTGGCAGTTGTTCACCAGAGCCGTCGAGGACTGGGACGAAAGCCAACCAGCGTTCGATCCGACGCAGGTGTACAAGCTCCGCGTGGATTCGGTCGTGTGGGACGAAGGGTTCATCCCATATTCGTTCGGCATCGACCACTTCGAATATCGAGTCCCGGAATGCCCGAACGACCTGGACGGTGACGACGACGTCGACTTGGCCGACTTGGCGTATCTGCTGAGCGAGTACGGGTGCTCACCGGTCGAGACCACGCTCTACGACGCCGGTGGCTTTGAGGGGTTCAATGACGGTGACATCGCTGGTCAGGACGGCTGGCAGAACGTTGGCGGTGACAGCAGCGGTTTCATCATGGACGATCCAACCGGCGGCGGCATGGGCAAGGTTGTCCGCATGGATGCAACCAACGGCACCGCCGGCCTGGTAGCCATCCAGCGTCTGATCGATACGCCCGTCACCAGCGACGTCGTCGTCTACGAGTGGGACCAGTACCGTGACGACCTGGGCGACAAC
>CAZDTB010000508.1:2958-3569 GCA_964508075.1 uncultured Planctomycetales bacterium | reverse complement strand
GCCGACGGGGACATGGATTGCGACGGGGACATTCAGCTTGCCGATCTGGCGGAGTTTCTGGGGGCGTATGGGGATGTATGTGAGTAGGGAGGGGCCAAGGGGCCAAGGATTCGAGGATTCGAGGAGGTAGGGTTCAGGGTTCAGGGTTCAGGGCTTGGGGTGACTTGAGTTCGCTCTGTCAGCGCCCGGGACTGCTGTTCCTTGGATCCTTGAATCCTCGAATCCTGGAATCCTCGAATCCTGGAATCCTGGAATCCTTGGATCCTTGAATCCTTGGATCCTCGCAGCTTCTAAAACTCAAACGCGTCGGCGGTGAGGCCCGGGTTGAGCTTGACCTGCGTGTGCACGTAGCTGCCGAGCAGGACGGTGCCGGCGTGGTCGGCGTAGGAGTAGACCGCCGTCGGCAGCAACCACTCCTGGTCGATGTGCATGACCATCTTGGCGTCGGGCCAGATTCCGTCGGGGCCGTCGTAAGGCAGGTAGCGGACGATCTTGTACGTCGGCCGCCCGTCGATTTCGCCTTCGCCCTCGTAGCGCAGGTCGAGCACGCCGCGGTCCGCACCGAGTTGGCTGTAGCGATCGAGCAGGTTGAAGGTGGAGCGGAAGCCGAA
>CAZDTB010000508.1:0-2948 GCA_964508075.1 uncultured Planctomycetales bacterium | reverse complement strand
AGTCATCGATCGATCGGCGGCTGCTCTGGTGGGCGCGCTTGCCGTGGATCGGCATGAGGATGTCGGAGACGACCAGGCGGATGAGGGCACCGGCCGGCTCGACGCGGGCGACCTTCTCACCCTTATCGTTGACAAACTCGGGCGCGTCCTTGAACAGGGCGCGTTTGGCCTGGTCGGCGTTTTGCCGCCAGATCATGTAGACGGTCTTGGGCTCGTCGTGGAAGCGGACCTCGATCTCCTCGACGTCGCGCAGCTTGTTGCCGATGCGCTCCTGCTTGAGAAAGACGCAGGTGTAGTCGTGGATTTCGTGCTCATAGCGCTGGCGGCCGAGGCGGGCCAGGGCCCAGGGATCACTCTTCGCGAGCGCTTCCAGGGTTTCGAGCCGCGACAGCGGCCGTCGGGCCAGCAGAGCTCCCCGGGCTTCGATGGCGGCCAGCGTCTCTGGCCCGATGGGGGCGCGGGCCACCGGCCCGGGTCCCGCAGCCAGCGCCACGGACGGCGTGAGTAGCTGGTCGGCGGTCGCATTGGGCAGGGACAGATGATTCAGGCTGGTCAGCGTGAGGAGCAGTAACCCTGCGACCGCAAGCATCGAACTCTTGTAACGGGTGGGCAAGCCGGTTTACTCCGCTGGAGTACTGGGGCTGTCGTGCGGGGCAACGCCTTAGCAGCCATCCATCAAATCGTCGCGAACGTCGATTCTCTTGACGACTTCTCCCGAGAGTGCGCCATTTTCGCTGGGAGGCGCGTGTCCCACACACCCCGATTGTCCGGAATTCTATGCACTTTCTACCCGCGCAACAAGCTCCGGTTGCAAGTCTTTTCTGCCGTCCCGCCTAAAGCCCGCCCGACCCCCAGCGCTCCAGCAGAGCGCGATACTGAGCCTGGTCCGCTGCAAATTCGAGCGTGTGGGCCGCTTCGGCAAACTCCACCACCTGGGCCTTCTCGCCGGCGACGCGTCGCAGCCATGCCTCGGTCGGCTGGTTGCGAATGATACGATCTCGCCCGGCGAGGACCAGCGTCGTTTCCGAGCGCAACGCGCCGTCGGCTGTTCCGAGCAGGTGACGATCGAGCCGACGGGAGTGCCACAAGAAACGCGCCGTCACGCGCGTGAGCCTGAGCGGGTCGTTCACAATAAAATCCCGCCCGGCCGGATTGTCCGTGAACAGCTCGGGATCATTCAGCGGGATCGCGAACGAGCGCTTGCCACCCGACAGCAGCGAGCGGGCAATTCGGAAGCGCGCCCGGGCGCCGACGTCCACCGCCGGAAACAGACCGGGGCCGACCAGCAGCGCGCGCCGAACCCGGTCGGCCCGGCGCAGAGCCCAGGCCAGTGCCGGCTTGCCGCCCCAGCTTATACCGACCAGATCGAACCGTTCCGCACCGAGCTCCGCCTGGGTCCAGGCCGCCAGCTCGTCGATGTCCAACAGCCAACGTTGCCAGGAGGGTGTGTCGCCGCGCTGGGCCTCATTCAGCCCGCTGCCGCGTCGATCGGGCAGGACGACCGCGCAGCCGTGCTCGGCGAGCAGTGAGGCCGACCACTCGAACCAGCCGCCGTGCGATTGGATCCCGTGCAGGTAGATGATCGCGTGTGGGGGGTGGTTGCGTCGGGGCGTCCAGAGGCGTCCGCGCAGCACATATCCGTCGCTCATGGTCCAACGGTGAAACACCGGGGGTGTGCGTGGGGGCCGCATCGGCGCGTGTCAGAGGTCGCTCTGATCGAGCAGGCGGAACTTCCTGGAAGCCAAGACGCCGGCGGCCTGGGGCAGGTCATCCACCTGAATGGCCATGCAGGCCGCGTAGTTGTCGTGCGGGAGGAGCGGATAGATGTAGTCCATGTTGACCTCGCCGGCGATCAAGGCCTCGCAGACGCTACGGATCGCCCGCTTGCCGCGCGGCAGCTCGACCACCAGCAGCTCGCTTTCGGAAACGGCGAAATGCGCCTCGGCCAACGTTTCGTGGGCGGCGTCCGGATCGTTGACGAGCAGGCGTACGATGGCACACTCGGTCGCCCCGGCGACCGACACGGCCAGAATGCGCACGTTGGCTATCTCGAACAGACGTGTCAGCCGCAGCAGTTGCCCCAGGCGGTTCTCGACGAAGACCGAGAGCTGTCGGCACAGTGGAAAATCGCTGCCGGCGGCGGTTTCGAGCGGTTCGAGCGACATGGCACCCCACGATTTGTCGTTCCGCGCGTTCAGGAGTACAGACGTGCCGCCAGCGTAGCCCGATGTCTGGCGCTTGTACAGGAAAAAATCGCGCGCCGGCCAGGCGCAGGTCATGAGGAACGTGGTGGGTAGGCGAAGGCCCCGGCGACGGATGCCGGGGCCTTTCGACAGTTGAAATTGCGGGCGACGCACGCTTACGAGGCGCCGGCTCGACGCGCCTACGGGCAGGTGGTTCCGTAGACGGCCAGGAGGGCCGCCAGGTCAGCCAGGTCCACGTCCCCGTCGCCGTCGAGGTCGCCGTCTTCGTAGGTCGCGCCGCTGGTCGTGCCGTAGTTGCTGAGCAACTGCGCCAGGTCGGCCAGATCCACGTCGCCGTCGTAGTCGAGGTCGCCCAGGCACGCTGGCGCCTTCAGCCCGAGACTGTGATAGTTGCCGCCTGCGACCGCCACGAAATTCGTGTTCGGCGCCGGGACGATGCATTGCCCGTGTGCGTTCCATCCCCACGCGACGATCGAGCCGTTGGCTTTCACGCCGAGATTATGGTAGCCGCCCCCCTCGAGCCCCACGAAACCCGTGTTCGGCGCCGGCACGATGAGTTGGCCCTCGTAGGGCCTGCCCCACGCCACGATCGAGCCTACAGCCTTGAGGCCGAGACTGCTGTCCCAGGCCCCCGCCACCGCTACGAAGCCCGAGTTCGGCGTCGGCACGTTGCATTGACCGTCGAGGTTATTTCCCCACGCCATGATCGAGCCGTTGGCCTTCACGCCGAGACTGTGGTAGTTG
>CAZDTB010000507.1:0-3631 GCA_964508075.1 uncultured Planctomycetales bacterium | reverse complement strand
GCCGTCCTACGCGACTTCTTCGGGGCGCATCCAAACGTGCGCGTGCATATCGACTTTCACGGCTACATCAATGTGCTGTTGTGGCCGTGGGGGCACACCGCCCAATTCTGCCAGGATCACTGGACATACGATATTCTCGGGAACACGGCGTGTGACCTGGTTCTGGCTGCAGGTGGTGGGTACTACATCGCTGGTCCCATTTACACCACGCTCTACCCCGTCAGCGGCGGCTCCATTGACTACAGCTACGGCGACCTTGGTCTGTGGGCATTCGCCTTCGAGCTCAGAAACTCCCACCTGCCAAGCATCTGCCAGCACTTTCTGCCGACGATGCTCTTCATGTCCGAATGGATCAGCGACTGCAACGGCAATGGCATTCCCGACGGCGGCGACATCGACGGGGGGGCCAGCGACGACTGCAACCTCAACCGCGTGCCAGACGAATGTGAAGCCGACTGCAACGCCGACGGCATAGCCGATCCGTGCGAGATCATCGGCGGCCTCAGCGGCGACTGCAATGGCAACCGCCGTCCCGACGATTGCGACATCGCCCACGGCAGCAGCGTCGACTGTGACTTGGACGGCGTGCCGGACGAGTGTGGGTGGGACTGCAATGGCAACGGCGTGGCCGACAGTTGCGACATCGCGACCGGCGGCAGCGAGGACTGCACGGGTAACGGGATCCCTGACGAGTGTGAACCCGATTGCAACGAAAACGGCCTGGCCGACAGTTGCGACGTCGCCGACGGCAACGCGGAGGACTGCAACGAGAACATGGTCCTCGATGAATGTGAGCTCACCGGTTTCGGAATCAACATCGAGCGCACGCTGTACCGGCTTGATCTGAACCACGAAGCGATCTCCGCGCTCGTGCCCGATCGCTTCGACTTTTCCGGAGGACAGACTGGATATCAGATTCCGTATGGCGGTGAGAACATGTACGACTACGGGAATCGCCTAAACACCGATTACGCCGACGGGATCCCTTACAGCGATGGAGCCATTCGCCCCGCCGAAGGCTACTTTGGCCTGGGGAGCCGATACTTCACGATCAAATATGACGGTCTGTTCATCATGGTCGCGTCCGAGGTCTCCGCCGACAAATTCGTGATTCGCGGACACCTCGGTGCCGCCGGCTCCGGCAGTCTTGACACGGCCGTGCTTCACACCGTCGTGGACAATCTGGACTACACCGTTTTTGTCAAACGGGTGTTCGGCGCTGAGCCACCATCCGTCAACCACCTGTTTATCGTTCGCGGTGACGGTGCTGGTCTGACGCATATCGTCCCCGACAACACCTATCAAGACTGGGATCGGCTGTTTGGCATAAGCGCCGTCACCGAGATCATCTACATCCTCGTCGCAACCCAGAACGGCATTTGTCTAGAAGACGCGCACATCTTGAACATTGCCAACGAGACCCTCGCGAACGTCGTATTCAGGCAGCGCGACTGCAACGGCAACGGCATCCCCGACGACTGTGATTGCTGGGCCGACCTCGACGGCGATAACGCCGTCGACCTTGCCGACCTCGCGCAGTTGCTCGGCAGCTACGGCGAGACCAGTGGCATGACCTATGAAGACGGCGACCTTGACTGCGACGGGGATGTTGATCTTGCCGATCTGGCTGAGTTGCTCGGGAGCTACGGCCTGATCTGCGAATAGACGCAAGTCCGGCGCAGCCCGGTCGAAAACCGGGCCCAGCCCAGTTCGCGGAGCGGATTGCGAGAGGGGGGATTCGAACCCCCACGGGTCTCCCCGCAGGCACCTAAAGCCTGTGCGTCTGCCAATTCCGCCACTCTCGCGCGGCCTGCGGCAGCGATTGTACGCTGGAACGAGGCCGGCCGGGAGTGCGGGCGGGCGGTGTTGCCCCAGGGATGCAGGAGGGACCGGCGGTCACCGGGAGCGGTCACGACGCTCACGCAGCGGGCTGCCGGAGACCATGCCCAAGTCAGCCTGACGCTTGCGAATCCCGACCGATGTCCTTGACAGCCCGCGGATTCCACCTAAGCATCTTCCGGCGGCCGGCCTGTGCTGCCGATGAAGTCTCTCGCGGGCTCAGACCGATGGTATAAGGATCTCTGGGTCCGGTGCGGGCCGTTAACTATTGTTCAATCAGGGAGTTAAAGGCGATTTCGATGGCCAAGCGGAAGGCAGGCAGCGGGGCACGCAACAAGGCGCTGGTGATCGTCGAGTCCCCCGCCAAGGCCAAGACGATCAACAAGTATCTCGGAAAGAACTTCGTCGTGAAGGCGTCGATGGGGCACATCCGTGATCTGCCCAAGAGCAACTTCGGGATCGACCTGAGCGACAATTTCAGGCCCCGTTACGAGGTCGTCCAGGGCCGGACAAAGGTCGTTTCTGATTTGAGGAAGCTCGCAGACAAGGCCCCCGACATCTTCCTGGCCACCGACCGGGACCGCGAGGGTGAGGCCATCGCTTGGCATCTGGTCGAGGCGCTCGGTCTGTCGCCCGAGAAGGTCCGGCGGGTGATCTTCAACGAGATCACGAAGTCAGCTATCAGCGAAGCCTTTGCCCATCCCCACCAGATCGATGTCGACCGCGTGAACGCCCAGCAGGCTCGCCGAATCCTCGACCGGATCGTGGGTTATGAGCTTTCGCCGCTGCTGTGGCGGAAGATTGCCAAGGGGTTGTCGGCGGGGCGTGTGCAGTCGGTCACGGTTCGGCTGATCGTGGATCGGGAACGCGAGATCCGGGCATTCGTCCCGCGGGAAAGCTGGAAGGTGGTCGCTTTCGTAACCGGTAACGCCGCCGCGGCCGCTAGCCTTGCGCTCCAGTGGGAAGAATTCCTCGCGGCGCAGCCCTCGCAAAAGGAGATCCAAGCGTGGCTTGGCGATCGTGGCGCTTTCCGCACCGAGCTGGCGGATGTGGCCGGCAAGCCGTTCAAGCCGACCGACGCGGAGGATGCTGCCAACGTGGTCCGAGCCCTGGGTTACAGCATCGAGCGGGTCGATCGACGAAGCTGGGAGGAGTACAAACACCTGGGTCTCGAACAAGCCGAGCTGGTCGGCCGGTTCGATCCCGCGCGCGGGCCTCAGTCTGTCGTCTCTAATCTGACCACCAGGCGCACCACAAACCGCCCGCCCGCCCCGTTCACGACCGCCACGCTCCAACAGCAGGCCAGTAGCGGGCTGCGCTTCTCGAATTCACGGACGATGCGGCTGGCCCAGGTGCTCTACGAAGGGATCGACCTCAACGGCGAAGGCCCGGTCGGGCTGATCACCTACATGCGCACGGACTCGACCAATCTGGCAGGTGAGGCGCTCCACGCCGTCCGCGACTTCATCCGGAGCACGTTTGGTGAGAAATACGTGCCGGAGAAGCCGAACTTCTACGCCAAACGGCAGTCGCGTGCACAGGAAGCCCACGAAGCCATTCGCCCGACGGATCCGCAACACGCGCCCGCGAGCATCAGGAGAGCCCTGAGCACCGACCAATACAAGCTCTATGACCTGATCTGGAAGCGTTTCGTGGCGTGCCAGATGCCCCCGGCTCAGTGGGATTCGACCTCGGTCAGCGTGACTTGCGAGACGCCACTTGGTCCGGCTCGCTTTACGGGGAGCGGGCGCAAGCTGGTTTTCGACGGCTACATGAAGGTCGCAGGGGTGAG
>CAZDTB010000506.1:0-3635 GCA_964508075.1 uncultured Planctomycetales bacterium | reverse complement strand
CTACATCCTGGCCGACGACCTCGGCTACGGCGATCTCTCCTGCTATGGCGGCAGGGACATCCGCACGCCGCACATCGACGCCCTCGCCGCCGCCGGACTGAGGTTTACGCAGGCGTACGCCAACAGTCCGGTGTGCTCACCGACGCGTGCGTCGCTGCTGACCGGCCGCTACCCTGAGCTGGTCGGAGTGCCCGGCGTGATCCGCGTGCACGCCAATGACAATTGGGGCTATCTGACACAAGACGCCATCCTGCTGCCGCAACTGCTCGAGCCGGAGGGCTACCACACGGCGGTGGTGGGCAAGTGGCACCTCGGTCTGCGGCCCGAGAACCATCCGCTGCGGCGCGGCTTTGAACGCTTCGACGGTTTCCTGGGCGGCATGATGGACGACTACTACGACCACCGGCGTTTCGGCGTGAATTACGTGCGTCGCGGCCTTAAGGAGGCCGACCCCAAGGGGCACGCGACGGACATCTTCACGCGCTGGGTCGTGGAGTACATCGCCGAACGCGCCGCGACGCGCGAGCCGTTCTTCCTCCACCTCGCCTATAACGCGCCCCACCACCCGATTCAGCCGCCGAAACAATGGCTCGAGCGAGTGCAGGCGCGTGAAAAGAACATCAGCGAGAAACGCGCCGGGATTGTCGCGCTGATCGAGCACCTCGACGACGGTGTCGGCCAGGTCGTCGCCGCGCTGAAAGCGCACGGAGTATACGAGAATACGCTGCTGGTCTTTGTGTCCGACAACGGCGGCGCTGTGTGGTGCGGCGCATCCAACGGCCCGTTGCGGAGCGGCAAGGGCCGCATGTACGAAGGCGGTATCCGCGTCCCGCAAATCGCCGTCTGGCCCGGCCGCATCAAGCCCGGCACGATCACCGAGCGCGTCATGTTGACGATGGACTGGTTCCCGACCCTCTGTGCGGCGGGCGGCGCGCGTGTTGCGCACGAGGTGGATGGCGTCGACATGCTGCCAACGCTCCTGGGAGAGACCCGGCCGCCCGAGTCGCGCACGCTCTTCTGGGTGCATCGCAAGGGCGGTGCATTTGTGGGCCAGCCCGCCTGGGCCGCGCGCGCAGGTGACTGGAAGCTCGTGCAGGAAACGCCCATGTCGCCGTTAGAGCTGTACAACCTCAAGGACGACCCGGGCGAACAGAAAGACCTTCGCAAAGAGCGACCCGAGAAATTCCGGGAACTGGCCGAAAAGCTGCGCCGCCACATGCAGCGCGGCGGCCGAGTGCCATGGCAGCCACCGGCCGACTGACGGTTTGTCGGTATCGGTGGCCAAAAGCGCCTGTCAAGACCGGGTGGCACGGGCGTCTCGCCCGTGTCGTCACCGGCGGGACGCCGGTGCCACCCTAGCTGTGTTAGGGGCCCTAAGACTGTCAGTGTACGGACTGAGGCGCAGGGATGTTGCGAAACTCTCTCACGGCCGTGGGCGCAGCGCGGTTGAATCGCCGCCAGTTTCTCAAGACCGTGACACTCGGCACCGCCTGCGCCACGTTACGTGTGCCTCTCGTGGCGAACGAGTCGCGGGCCGACAAACCCAACATCGTTTACATCCTGGCCGACGATCTCGGTTGCGGCGACCTCGACGCCGACGGCGACGTAGATATGGGCGACTTCGCCCTCTTCCAGGCCGGCTTCACCGGCCCACAATGACGAAGCGACCTGCGCAGACGCTGGCGTCCGGTTCCGTTGCACCCGTTGCTTCGCTCAGGGGCTTCCGGTTGCCTCTTGGGTCTTCTCGGCCTGGGATTCGTAGCGTTGGAGCGTCTCACGGAGTTGTTCGGAGATCGGCTGGGCCGCATCGCCGACGTTCTCGACCGCCTGGCGGGCCCACTTGATCGCGGTGGCCAGCTCCCCCTTCTCGTAATAAACGCGCGCCAGCGTGCTGAGCAGCTCGGGGTCCTTGGATTCGGTCAGATCGTTCGCCCGTTGCGCCGCTCTCAGTACAAACGCCAGGTCGCGCGTCTCGATCCCGGCTTCGTCGAGCGTCGCCGCGGCCAGACGGTTCAGCGCCTGGGGGTCGTCCCAGATCTCCTGCATGAAGGCCCGCCCGAACTCGTAGCCCTTCTCAGCATCGTTGAAGTCACGCAACAGCGTGATGAACCGAAGCTGCTTGCGGTATACGTCGTGCGAAATGTCCGGATAGAGATTCCGCTCGGGCGACATCGTATTGCAAACCAAGAAGAACTCGAGATGGTGGCTCTCGGGATGAAGGTCGGGGTTCGGCCGCGGGGGCGCCTGCATCGGCAGGTCCGCCCGCTGTACGTCGAACTCGGTCCGCAGAATCAGCGCGTCACCCATACCCAGTTGCGCCGTCATCCAGGTGAAGGGCATCAGTGTTACGCGCAGCGGGAGGTCCAGTTCCAGCGGCTTGTCCTTTACCGTGAATCGGCAGGCAGCGCTCAGCGTGTACGACTTCTTGCCGTTCTCGTCGCTGACGAGCTTCGAGTCGCTGACGCTGGTGATCTCGAGCGTGATCTCCGGGTATTCGGCAACATGCAGTACGGACTCGCCGTGAAGCTCGCGGTCGAGCCCGGTGATCCCGATGCGCAGCGACGCGACCGGGATGCGGATGGCACCGGCCAGCAGTGGCGCTTGCCCTTCCTCGAGGTCGAATGGCGCGACAAAGTAACCGACGACCCGATTACAGGTCGCCACAACGTGCGTCAGCGGCGCGTCCGCCGTCCAGGTGAGCTGTGTACCCGTGCTGGGTAAGACGTAGTACACATCGCCCAGATCCAGGTGCTCGCCGGGAACCACCAGCGCCTGTCCACCAGGCGAGCGCGACGGTACGTCAGCTGAAGCAGCCCGGACCAACGAGACCAGCAGACCCAAACCAACCAGGACTACCAGAGCCGCTTCCCTCTTGACTCGCATCATGAACGCCACTCCCTGCCCATCGTTGTCGCGGATTCACGTCTTCTCGAAGATAGTCGACCAGGCGCCCCGGCGTACACTGGCACCTACTGGTTCGCGGCTACCCCAAGATCCAAAGCCTTGATGGTGCGCTGATCACGCAGATAGAGCCGCGTCCCAACCAGCGTCGGCGCCGTCCACGACAACCGTTCCAGTACCTTGGCTTGCGAATGTACCTCCAGGCCCTCCGGCGTCGCCGTCGCCAGCACCAACTGACCCTCTTCGTCCAGAATGATGAACTTGCCGTCCGCATACAGCACGTTGGCCTTGGCAAAACCGCGCTTGCGCCACGCGGGTTTTCCGGTCTTGAGGTCAAGCGCCATGATGAAAGCCGGCCCGAAGCTCCCGTGGCTGCACCCGTACAAATAATCCCCCACCCGCGCCATCGCGCCGTGCACGACCTGCATCTTGCGATAGTGCCACAGCTCCTCCGGAACGTACTCCCCGTCAACCAGACCAATCCTGAACAGCCGCGTCCCGCCCCCGTACCCCGCCGAACACAGCAGCTTGTCCGGCGCGATCCAGAGCGGCGTGGCCATGATACCGAAAGACTGGGAGTCAACCGCGGTGCGCCATTTCACCTCGCCGGTCGCCGGATCGAGTCCGGCCCGGTCGGCGCCCAGGGCGACAATCAGATGATCCTCACCATTGAGCTGGACGAGAATCGGTGAGCTGTAGCCCACCCCAAAGCCATTGGCCGTCCACACTATCTC
>CAZDTB010000505.1:0-3655 GCA_964508075.1 uncultured Planctomycetales bacterium | reverse complement strand
GCGATCCGCAGTGCTGACGATCTACTTGGCGGCCGCCGCGACAGGGCTCGGGGCGACGCTGTTGCCGAACGCCGGGCTGCGCGAGGCCGTAACCATTCTGGCAATGGTCCTGATGGTCCTGCTGATCATCGCGATCCTCGAGGCCCCGCCGCGAAAGACGCCATGACTGCCCGCGCCGGCGAAACGAACAGCGCTAACACAGTTCCAGCACTCGACCGGCTGCTGTTTTTCGTTCTCACAGCCGTGCTGTGCGCTCGACCTCTAATGTCCGAATCCTTCGAGCGCGCCGCCCTCTCGTTCCTGCCGGACGTTCCGACCGGGACCACGCCGGCCACCACTGTCTGGCTCGACGGCATTCTGCTGCTTACGGCGATCGCAGTCTGGGTGCGACATTGGCGGCACAGAGCACCTCGTCTGGTAGCCGGGGCACTCGTCCTCCTGCTCGGCGCCGTGGTCTTATCAGTGCTCACGGCCGGCAACAAACGACTCGCCGCTAACGCCGGGGCCCACCTGTTCGTGATGGCAATGGCAGCCGCCGCGCTGGTACGCGTGTTGCGAACGCGCTGGATGGTCCATGTGCTCATTGCCGCCGTGCTGGCAAGCGGCGTCACCAACGCCGTCAAGTGCGTCAGCCAACGCGTGGACGAGTTTGACGCCACGCTCGAACAGTGGCAGAGGCAGAAGGCGATGCTTGCTGCGGACGGCGTCGACGTCGACGCGCCTGGCATCGTCAACTACGAACGGCGACTTCGATCCGGGGAGACGTTTGGGTATTTGTTTCATCCCAACGTGACCGGCTCATACCTGGCGATGTGTTCGCTGATCGCGGTGGGACTCTTGATTGGGGTATTGCGCAAGCCCGGGGTGAAGGCGGACCAGCGCGTAGCCGCGGTTTTGGTCGCGGCCTTGGTGATGATCCTGCTGGCAGCGGGACTTTGGCTGACGGGAAGCATGGGCGCCAGTGCCGCCGGCGCGATCGCGGCGATGTTACTGCTCTTGCTCGGGCTGGCGCGACGGTGGGTCGCGGGACATACGCGCGGCGCGTTCGCCCTGCTGGCTGGGGCGTATGTCGTCATTATTGCCGTCGGCGCCGGCTACGGCCTTCTGAAAGGGACGCTCCCGCACACATCGCTGGCGTTTCGCTGGCAATACTGGCAGGCGGCCACCCAGGCGTATGCCGACGAACCTCTGTCCGGCATTGGCCGGGAAAACTTCCGTGCCGCTTATCTGCTGCACAAGCTGCCCGAAAGCACGGAAGAGGTCAACAACCCCCATAACCTCTGGCTGACGCTGCTGGTCGAGCTCGGCCCGCTCGGCCTGATTGCGGGTGCGCTACTCATTGGGATCGCCGTCTGGGGTGCGCTCCGAGCGCTCGCCCAAGCCCCGCGCCACCCCCCTATCCGGGCCGGCAAACGCGCATTGATCGTCGCAGCGACCGGTGTCCTGCTCGTCCAAGCCCTATTCTCGGGCGAGCAGTTCGGCTCGCCGGGGATTCTCGTGCTGTGGAGCGTCTACGTCGCGGGCCTCTGGCTGCTCGCGTTCGCAATCTCGTATTCGCTCATCGCGCAAGTCGACGAACATCCACACGCCGCGCCTTGGCTTGTTACGGGGCTGACCGCAGCGCTCTGCGCAGCATTGATTCACAACTTGATCGGGCTCTCTCTCTTCACCCCGGCGGGGCTGGCGGTCTTTGTGGTGCTCGCGGCAGGCGCCCATGCACTCCAACAGAAGGCCCCGTCAACCGAGGCGGCGAGCAGGACGCAGATCCCGCGTTCAGCGCTCGAAACCGCGCTTCCAGTTGGCCTCAGTGTCTTTCTGGTCCCCGTGTACGTCGCTATCGTTGCGTGGCCAACCATTCGCACCGACGCCGTCCTCAAACGAGCCAAGGCCGAGTTCCGGGCGGCGCCAAGCTACAGCTACGCCTGCGGCGTGCTGGAACGTGGGCAACAGGCGCTGCCGCCCGATGCCTGGCTCTGGGATCCGACGATTCCGTCCTGGAGCGCGGAGATGGCGCTTCAGCTGGCCGAGAATCGCGAGCTTCCCGACGAGCTGCAACTGCGGTGCTTCCGGCTGGCCGGTGATTATGCCGGCCGGGCTACCCGCTGCACGCCGCGCTCCTTCGCCGTCCGCCGGCTTCAGGCGAGAATCCGGCAACTTTGGGCCGAGCGCACGGGGGAGCTCGGTCGCCTGGCGGAAGCCGAAGAGGCCTGGTCTGCCGCTGTTCTGCTCTATCCCACTGACCCGCGGACGCGCATCGCTGCCGCACGCGTAGAGTTCCTGCTGTGGATGCGGACCGACGAGGCCGGCTTCGCACGGCGGGCGCTTGGGAACTATCACGCCGCGCTCGCGATTGATGGTGTGCGAAAGCCGGAGGTCGCCGTGAAGCTTCGCCCCGCAGAGTTGCGGACGATTCGCGACGATCTTGATGAATTGCGGGCGGCCGGCTTCGATGAGGCCGCGCCCCCACCGTAGCTCTCAACGTGCCGTACCGGCGGTCGCAGGTTTGTGAGTGCTCAGTTCGCTTGACGTGCTGGGGGTTATGCTTCGAGGTCCAGGCCGGGCTCGGGCTCCTGTTCCTCTGGGGTCGGCACGTCTTGGTCGGCCTGCTCTTCCGCTTCGCTGAACGGCGAGCCCTGGCTGCCGGTCCCTTCGGCGTCCGAATAGACCTCCACGTCGCGATCGGTGTTTTCGATGATGTCGCGCAGCTTGTCGGAGAACGCCCCGCGTTCGGTGCCCTTGGCCTCCTCCGCGCTCTTGGCCTGCCCGGCCCGCTCCTGGGCTCCCTGCGACTGAATGATCGAGCCCAGCCAGTTCGGCGGAATGGTGCTCATGCCACGCTCTCAAGCGAGAACATCGGTTCCCGCAACAACACGCTCCACTTTCAGCTCAACCCCCAGCTCCGTACGCAGCCGCGCGATGATCGCCGAGTGCATCTGGCTGACGCGCGATTCGGACAGATCGAGTGTCGCCCCGATCTCTTTCATGGTCATCTGTTCGTAGTAATACAGCACGATGATCAGACGCTCCGCCCGAGTCAGCTCGTGTGTGATCAGCTCCTTGATGTCCGCCTTCTGCGCCTCGGCCATCGGATCGCGACTCTGCTTGTCCGGGACAACGTCGATCTCGCCCAGATCACGCTCCGAGTCCGAGTCGCCGAACCGCTGCGAGAGCGACACCAGCGAGACCGCGCTCGCGTCGCGCAGCAGCTTCCCAAACTGATCCGGGGGCAGTTTCAGACGACGGGCGATCTCGTCTTCGGTCGGGATGCGTCCGAGTTCCGCCTCGAGGGCACGCATGGTTTCGTTGAGCTTGTGGGCGCGATAACGGACGAGTCGCGGAACCCAGTCCATGCTGCGCAGCTCGTCCAGGATCGCCCCGCGGATCCGCTGGGAGCAGTAGGTCTCGAACTTGACGCCCCGCTCCAGATCGAAGGCGTCGATCGCGTCCACCAGTCCGAAAATGCCCGCGCTCATCAGGTCGTCGACGTCGACCTCGTCGGGGAGCTTGGCGCGGATCCGCTCGGCGGCGTAGCGCACCAGGCAGAGATAGTGCTCGACCAATCGATTGCGGAGCTCGTCGTTGGGGCTGGCCTTATACGCCTGCCAGGCCGCCCGCTGCGTTTCCTCATTCGGAAACGTGCGAACCTTCTGCTCGA
>CAZDTB010000504.1:0-3659 GCA_964508075.1 uncultured Planctomycetales bacterium | reverse complement strand
GGATCGTTCGCGTCGGTCCGAGGCTCTTCGGGTTCGGCGACGACGTCTTCGAGGTGCTGAGCACCAGCGGCGACACGCACCTCGGCGGCGACGACCTCGACGAGGAGCTGATCAACAACCTCGCCGACGAGTTCCGCAAGAAGGAGGGTATCGACCTGCGGCAGGACCCGATGGCGCTCCAGCGGCTCAAGGAAGCCGCCGAACGCGCCAAGTGCGAGCTCTCGACCAGCATGGAGACGACGGTCAACCTGCCGTACATCACGGCGGACTCGGGTGGTCCGAAGCACCTGCAAATGACGCTGACGCGGGCGAAGTTCGAGCAACT
Source organism: uncultured Planctomycetales bacterium (assembly GCA_964508075.1). GTDB lineage: Bacteria > Planctomycetota > Phycisphaerae > UBA1845 > Fen-1342 > JALSRY01. Next base: position 3,334 of record CAZDTB010000504.1, on the reverse strand, counting down.
GATCGAGCCGTTGGTCGAACGTTGCCGGGGGCCGGTCGTGCGGGCCTTGCAGGACGCCAAGCAGGCACCCTCCGATATTGCCGACATCGTGCTCGTCGGCGGTTCCACTCGCATCCCGCTGGTGCAGAAGCTCGTGCAGGACATCTTCGGCCGCGAGCCCAACCGCAGCATCAACCCCGACGAAGTGGTCGCCATGGGCGCCGCCATTCAGGGCGCGGTCTTGACCGGCGAAAAGTCCGACATCGTCCTGCTCGACGTCACCCCGCTCTCGCTGGGCGTCGAGACGCTCGGCGGCGTGATGACCACGCTGATAACGCGTAACACCACGATTCCAACTTCAAAGAAGGAAACCTTCTCAACCGCGGCCGACAGCCAGCCCGCCGTCGACATCCATGTGCTCCAGGGCGAGCGCCAGATGGCCCACGACAACCGCACGCTCGGGCGTTTTCAGCTCACCGGGATTCCGCTGGCGCCGCGCGGCATCCCGCAAATCGAGGTCACGTTTGACATGGATGCCAACGGCATCCTGAACGTCTCGGCCAAGGACCTCGGCACCGGCAAGGAGCAGTCGATCGAGATCAAGTCGTCCTCCGGCCTGGGCGAGGATGAAGTCCAGCGGATGGTCAAGGACGCCGAGTCCCACGCCGCCGAGGACGAGGGCCAGCGCAAGCTGATCGACCTGCGCAATCAGGCCGACCAGATGGTCTACGCGACCGAGAAGTCGCTCAAGGAGCATGGCGACAAGGTCGACGCCAAAACGCGCGGCGACATTGAGCAGGCCGTCAATCGCCTCAAGGACGTCCAGAAGGGCGATGACGCGTCGGCGATCGAAAAGGCGATCGAAGCCGTCACTGCCGCTTCCCACCGCCTGGCCGAAGAGGTCTACAAGACCGCCGGAGCGGCCGCGGGTGCCGCGGACGCCGGCGTCGGGGCCGGTGCTCCCGCCGGCGAGACTAAGGCGGATGCCGGTGGCAAAGACGACAACGTGATCGACGCCGAGTTCGAGGTGAAGGAGTAGTCTTCAGAGACGACGGCCGAACCGCAAGGGCTGTGGGCGCCGGCCCACGCGACCCGCACGGGCGGTAGCCTGTGGCAACCCGGCAGCCTCGGACCGGGGTTTCGGGGAGCACAACGTGAGTAGCTAAAAGAGAGCCGTGGGGCTCGTAACCCCACGGCTCTTTTCGCTTCCTGATTTGCCTAACGCCAGACTACGGGCAGCACATCCCGTAGCGGGCTAGCAACGCGGCCAGGTCTGAAAGGTCAACGTCGCCATCGCCGTCCAGGTCACCGTCCCAGTAGTCGCACCCGCTGGCGCAACCGTAGTGGGCGAGTAGCTGCGCGAGGTCGGCGAGCGTGATGCAGTTGTCCCCGTTGAGGTCGCCGAAGCACACGCACTCGTGGCGGATCCCGCCATTGATTATGAAGTACTCGCCTCTCACGTCCACCGAGACCCACCATGGGCAGTACGGCAGAATCACCTGGAGCTGGTAGTGCCCCGGTTCCGTGATGTACATGGGCGGATCCGGCGCACGCTCGATGAAGAGGTCATCGAACGGCGGCTCATACGGCATGTCCCAGTCCGGCGTACTCCAGTTGACCACGACCTCCAGCCAGCCGTCCGGGATGTCCGCATAGCATGGGAAGTCCACATCGAACTCGATGTACAGGACCTTCACGCGCTCCATGTCGAACTCGTTTGGCCACCACATGTTCCACCAGCCGCTGGGATACCAGATCCACTGGCCCGGACCATCCGGGTATGGCCAGCCGTTGCCGCCGCCCTGCGAAAACCCGCCGTTGAAGAAGTAGTCGGCGGGGTGGCATTGGACGGTCAGGTCACCGGGGCCGGGGTAGGTGTAGTAGTAACCGCCGACCTCGATCAGGTACTCGCGGCCCGCCTCAACCCAGACGGTGCAGCGCGACTGCACGCTGTAACGGCCTTCGCAGCAGTCGTCGTCGTTGCAGCAGAGCATCTGGTCGTAGGTCGGGTAGCACTCGCAGCCGTCGTAGACGGCGATCTTCGTGTCGTACAGACTGCCACAGGTGTCGACCAACAGCATGCCCGTGCACGTCGCCGTGTAGCAGTACCACACGTTCGGTGCCGTCTGGCAGAGACCCGGACCGTCGAACGTCGCGTAGGTCGTGTCGAACGGCAGGTCCACCACGTCACCGATCGGCATCGCGTTGACGCAGTCGTCATTCGGCGGGGGCTCCGGCTCCAGGCACTCATGGTAGATCGTGCCCGAGATCACGTAGTCGTAACCCCGGACGTCCATCGAGACCCATGCCGGGCAGTACGGCAGCATCATCTCGAACTCGTAATGCCCGGGATCCATGAAGTACAGCGGCGGATCGGGCGCCCGCTCGATGAACACATCGTCGAAGGGCGGTGCAGCGGGATCGGGCCAGGCTGGCGTAGACCAGTTGATCACGACTTCCAGCCAGCCGATGCCCGGTTCGCAGGGGAACTCGACGTCGAACTCGATCCGCACGAGCTTCTGGCGGTCCAGGTCGAACTCGTTCGGCCACCACATGTTCCACCAGTCGGACGGGTAATAGATCCACTCGCCCGGACCATCCGGATATGGCCAGCCGTTGCCGCCGCCCTGCCGCGTATAGCCGTCGAAGAAGTACTCGCAGGGCTGGCAACGAACGGTCAGGTCACCGGGTCCGGCGTTATCCGAGTAACCGCCGACCTCGATCAGATACTGCCGGCCCTGCTCGACCCAAACGTTGCAGCGCGACTGCACCGTGTAAGTGCCCTCGCAGCAGTGATCGTCGTTGCAGCACAGCATCGGTCCGATTGGATCGCAGTCGCAGCCGTCGTACACCGCGATCATCGTGTCGTACAGGCTGCCGCAGGTGTCGACCGACATCATTCCCGTGCACGTGGCGGTGTAGCAGTACCACACGTTCGGCGCGTCCTGACAGTAGCCCGGACCGTCGAACGTCGCATTCGTCGTGTCGAACGGCAGGTCCCCCACGTCGCCGATCGGCGTCGCGTTAACGCAGTCGTCGTTCGGCGGGGGCCCCGGCTCCTCGCACACATGGACGATCGTGCCCGAAATCACGAACAGCTCGCCTCGAACGTCCATCGAGACCCAGTACGGGCAGTACGGCAGCATCATCTCGAACTCGTAGTGGCCGGGATCAACGATGTAGATCGGCGGATCCGGTGCCCGCTCGATGTACGCATCGTCGAACGGCGGATCATAGGGGTTGTCCCAATTCGGCGTCGTCCAGTTGATCACGACCTCCAGCCAGCCGTACGGGTCACCCGGCTCGCACGGGAACTCCACGTCGAACTCGATCCGCACGCGTTTCTGGCGGTCCA
>CAZDTB010000503.1:988-3663 GCA_964508075.1 uncultured Planctomycetales bacterium | reverse complement strand
AGTTGCCGAGGGCCCGACATAGGCCTCGTTGCCGATATTCCACATGATACAGTTATTCAGGGACACATCGGAGTACCCGTTAGAGTGGAGGGCGGCGGCCTGAACGCCCAAAAAATCAACTTTATTGCCCACGATGGTGGAATTCTCCAACGATAGCATCGCGTCTGCATCTTGAACCAGCGCCGCCCCGCCCTTGAACGCGTAGTTGCCATCGATGAGGCTGTTTCTGATGGTAACAGTACTGCCGTCGATGTAGAGTGCGCCCCCGCTACGGTTTGAATCGATGGCGGAGGTGCTGTTGTCGCTGAGTCGGCAGTTAGCGATTGTGACATCGACGCCGTTAGCGCAATAGATCCCGCCACCTTGGCTATCTACCGAATTGCCGGCGATGGTAGACCCGGTGATAGTCGGGCTGCCCTGGCCGTTGCAGTAGATTGCACCGCCCTGCCCTTTGGGGCTGGTCGAGTCGTCGCTGGACGCGCTATTATTTGTGATGGTGCAACCGGTAATCGTCGGGCTGCTCTGCATCGAGCAGATAGCTCCGCCCATCGCCATATACGAGGCGTCGTCGGGTTTCACGGTCGTACAGCCGTCGATAACGCAGTTGACGATCACCGGATCGCTCTGCACGCAATAGATGGCACCGCCCGCATCCTGAGCACTCGTGTTGCTAATGGTGCAATTCGTAATCGTCGGGTCGCTCCCGCTGGCGCAGTAGATCGCCCCGCCCGCATGCCCGGCACTCACGTTGATGATGGTGCAATTCGTAATCGTCGGGTTGCTGCCGTTGGCGCAGTAGATTGCCCCGCCGTCGCCCGCCGAAGCCCAAACGGTGTCAAAGGTGCAGTTTTCTATCGTTGGGCTGCTGCCGTTGGTGCAGTAGATGGCCCCGCCGTCGCCCGCCGAAGCCCAAACGGTGTCAAAGGTGCAGTTTTCTATCGTTGGGCTGCTGCCGTTGGTGCAGTAGATGGCCCCGCCGTTGTTGCCCGAACAGGCTCTCAGGACACAGTTGCGCAATACCGGATCGCTATTATCGCAATAGATGGGGCCGTCTCTGTCACCCATGTAGGGGTACGAGAAGAGAATTCTAATGCCCTCCACAACTGACCCGGTGTTGTTCTCGAAGTAGAAGGCTCGCTCGCCGTGGCGGAAGCCGTCCATCCAAATCTTGCAATTGGCCGGCCCGTTTTCGCTACGGATCGTCAGCGCCCGTTCGCCCCACGTCAGGTTGGCGTCATTGCCGTATGCCCCATCCGCCAGGATGACGACAGGGTCGTCATAGCCCTCGGTGGCATCGATGGCATCCTGAATGGTATCGTAGTTGCAGGTTGGTATACCTTCGGGACAGACATAGGCGACAAACCAGTGGAACTCGGATGCGCCGACATCCACACGAGCTACCTGGTCGTCGTCGCCGTCCATCACGCGATCGTGCCCATCCATGTCTGTCTCCCCTTGGGCGGGCACGTAGTTCGGATCGCCGGCTTCGACACACGGCGAGTCGGACTTCAGACGATAGGCGATTTGACTGGACGGCACGAACATCGGATCGGTATCGATGTTGCCCGTTCCCGTGTAGCCGCCCTCCACGTCGCAGTACGTTACCGTTATGTCGGCACCCGACAGCAGGTGAATCTCATCTTCGCCGGGCTCGTCCGTGTTGTTCCAGAGAATGCAGTGTGAGAGGGCCGGGCCGGTCACGCCTTCCTCGACGATCGCCGCTCCACCGTTGCCGGCGATCGAATTGTTGATGATCGTGCAGAAGCTCATCGTCGCGCTGGCGTCGTCGACGTACGCCCCGCCGCCGCCGAAGCTGCCACCGTCGTTTCCGGCAATGACGCAGTTGCTGATGCTTCCGCCACAACTCAGCAGGCCGCCGCCGCGGCTGGTGGCGGTGTTGTCGGCGATGATGCAGGCTGTAATCGTGCCGTCGCAGTAGCCGAGACCTCCGCCGGCATAGGCCGAGTTGCCCTCGATGGTGCAGCGCAGGATCTCGCCGTCGCACGAATCGAGGCCGCCGGCATGACTGCCCGCAACATTGGCGGTGACTTCACAGTCGCTGATCTCGCCGTCGCAGTCGTGGATCCCGCCGCCGTTATCGCCCTCGTTGCTGGTGATGATGCAGTTCCGGATACTCGCCTCGGTGCCGTTGCCGTTGATGCCGCCGCCGTCAGGCTCGAACGACTGGTAGTAGTTGGCTTTGCCGTTGGTGAGCGTGAATCCTCGAAGGACCGTATCGGACGTCTCGGTCCCGTCGAAAGTGACCACGGCACCTTCATCGACACCATCGATGATCGTGCCGGCGACGACATCCGGATCGTTCGGGTCGGTGCTCCGCAAGGTGAGCTGTCTGCCGCCGATATCAATATTCTCATGATAGGTCATGGGCTCGGCGACGATCTCGTCGTCGGTCGAAGCATCGTTGATGGCAAACTGCAATCCGCGATAGACGATGGACTGCGTCACGTTTTCGACGGGGAACTGCGGTGCCCTGAGCACCTCATCGGCGCCGATATCCACTCGGGCGAACATGATCCGGGAGTCGCCGTCGAGGTCGTACTGACCACATGCCCCGTTCGGATCGCCGAAGTTCACGCAGACCGAATCGTCATCGATGTGGTAGTCGTTATCCAACAGGGTGTTTGGATCGTCATCGGCACCATCGGCGTCGACAA
>CAZDTB010000503.1:0-978 GCA_964508075.1 uncultured Planctomycetales bacterium | reverse complement strand
GTTGGCGACGTACGCCGCGCCCTGGCCGCCGTCCACGTCGTTGTACGAGACCGTCGCCGCGGCAGCGTTTCTCAAAGCCAGTTCAGCACCGTTGGTAGCCGCGCCGTCGCGGAGGATGCAGTTGGCAGCGGTGACACTGACGTCGTCGCACGAGACGCTCCCGCCGTAGGTCCCGCCGTCGTTCTCGCTGAACGTGCAATTGGTGACCGTCAGGGTAGCGTCGCCGGCACAGTAAACTCCGCCGCCGGAAGTGGTGGCCGAGTTGCCCGCGATCGTGCAACTGCACAGCGTCGCCGTATTCTGGTTGTCGGTGGAGATCCCGCCGCCGCTCGTGGCCGTGTTGCCCAGGATTCGACAGCGATGGACAGCCAGAGTGCCCCCGTCGATGTGAATGCCCCCGCCAAGCGAGCCGCCGGCGTTGTCGACGATCACGCACTCCTCGACCGTGGCCTGGCAGTCCACGAGGCCGCCGCCACGAATCGTGGCCGTGTTGCTGTTGATGGTACAGCCGGTGATCGTGCCGTCGCAGTAGGCCATACCGCCGCCTGCCACGGCTGTATTCCCGCTGATCGTGCAGCCGCCGATGGTCCCGTCGCAGTCGCTCAATCCACCGCCATGACCGGAGGCCCCGTTGCTGCTTATGGTGCAGTCGGTAATGGCGCCGCCGCAGTCGGCCACGCCGCCGCCGTATTCACCGTCGTTCTCTGTGATGTGACAGTTGCGGATGATAGCCTCTGTGCCGTTCCCGCAGATGCCGCCACCGTCACGGTTGGGACTGCCGTAGTAATCGGCGTTGCCGCCGGTGATCGTGAAACCGTCGAGGATGGTATTGGCTCCCTCGGTTCCGTCGAAAGTGACGACCGAGCCCTGGCCGTCGCCGACGATCACCGTATCGGCCACGACGTCGGGATCGGTTGGGGTTGTGCTGCGGAGCGTGACCGCCAATCCGCCAAAGGAAATCTCCTCGGCGTACTCGCC
>CAZDTB010000502.1:0-3668 GCA_964508075.1 uncultured Planctomycetales bacterium | reverse complement strand
GAAACTGCGGAGCTGGTTCCCCCAGATTACACCCACAAATTCTGCCGAAGAGCCCGAATTGAAAGGCGGGTCCAGGTAAATGAGATCGACTGACTTCGACGGAAACGCTGTGTCGTCAGACAGCAGGTCCAGATTGTCGCCATAGAACAGGATGTTGGGACAAGACATCAGTTTCCTCTACGCAGGCGAGCACCACCGGCAGGTACGCTGGCCCGCTGACGTTCCTCGGCGCAGTCTTCTGGCCTGTCAAACGCGGCAGTTGCCGTGGTTCACACTTCGTGTCCGCCTCATTCTAGCTCCCGCCCCGTTAACAATCGATACGCCTCGAAATAGCGCTCACGCGTCTGCGCGATGATCTGGTCCGGGATCGTCGGCGGTGGGGGGGTCTTGTCCCAATCGAGCGTGTTGAGGTAGTCGCGGAGAAACTGCTTGTCGAACGCCGGCGGGTTCTTGCCGGGCCGCCATTCGTCCGCCGGCCAGAAGCGGGAGGAGTCGGGCGTGAGGACCTCGTCGATCAGCAGCAGCTTGCCGTCGCAGACGCCGAACTCGAATTTCGTGTCCGCCGGGATGATGCCGCGCTGCTCAGCGTACCTGGCGGCCTCGGTGTAGATCGCGATCGAGCGCTCCCGAGCCTCTTCCATCCACGCTCGGCCGACGGCGTCCGACGCACCCGGGGCGCCCGCAACGGCCGAATCGCCGCCGACCTCCGCCGCAAACTCCGCCACCATCTCGCACGCCCGCTCGAACGAGACCGGCAGGTCGTGGCCGTCGGTCGCCTTAGTGCTCGGCGTAAAGAGCGGCTCGGGGAGCTTCTCGGCCAGCTTCAGCCCCGCCGGCAGCTTGATGCCGCTGACGGAGCCGGTCTCCTGATACTCTTTCCACCCGCCGCCGATGATGTAGCCGCGGACCACGCACTCGATCGGCAGGACGCGGGCCTTCTTGCAGACCATCGCCCGGCCGCAGAGCTGGTCGACATACGCCTCGTAGCCCGGCGGGACGCGTTCGTCGCTGACGACGTAATCGAGATGGTGCGGCGAGCAGGCCGAAAGCGTTTCCAGCCAGAACTTCGACATCTGCGTCAGCACGACACCCTTGCCGGCGATGGGCTGGTCCATGACCACGTCGAAGGCGGAGATGCGGTCGGAGGCGACGATCATCAGGCGGTCGCCAAGGTCGTAGATGTCGCGGACCTTGCCGCGGTTGAGCAGACCGGGGAGCGTGGTTTGCCGGATGGCTTCGGGGGCTTTGGTCACAGTGAGGGTCCTCGATTCGGTTGAAGCTTCTCGCTCGTTTCCAGTTTCCGTTTTCGACGTCCGGCACGGAGACCGGACGCTACATAGTACGTCCGGCACGGAGACCGGACGCTACGTTTCGGCCGGGTCGATCCGGAAAGCGATCTCATTCCAGGTCGGTTTGACCAGCGTTGCGCAGTGGCGTGAGCCGCCGGGCGAGCGCACAATGTCCGCTTGGACGCTCAACAGGGCGAGCGGAACTGCCAGACCGGCGATCAGACGCATGGCTTCACCGACGACGCGTACAAAGACGACGTTGCGATTATAAGCCCATGAGTGAAACCGACAACGAGACGCTGCCTGCGGCCGCACCTTTACGGGTTGGCCTGATCGCGGACGCCGACGAGGCCCCGCGCTACGCCGAGGCCGTGCGCCGCTGTTCCGGGCTGGAGTTGTGCGCCAGCGCGGGGATGCCGCAAGACGTGGCGCCGGCGGGTGTCGAGTGGTATGACGATACCCGCGTGTTGATCGCGCAAGGCGGCGTTGACGTGATCGTGACCGGATCGTCGCCGCGCGTCGGGGCCGCGCTGGGCGAGATCGCAGCCGAGCACGGCGTGCACGTCTGGCAGCCCCCGCCGCTCGGACGCAACTTCGCCGAGGCGATCGAGGCCGCCCGGCGTCTGAAGACGACCGAGACGGTGTACCGCGTCGCGTCGTGGTGGGAGCACGTGGGTGCCCAGGTGCGCTGGGCGCTGAACTTCGAGCCCGGGTGTAAACCACTGTTCAGCGAGGTGCAGGTGAGCGCTGCCGGGCCGGCGCTGCAATCGTGGCGTTCGAGCCAGGTTGACGCCGGCGGCGGGGTGTTGGCCTTTGACGCCTACGCGTCGCTGGAGGCGTTGACGGCGATCCGCGGCCTGCCGGAGAGCGTAGCGGGCACGGTCGCCAAGTGCCGCAGCTCATCGACCGGGGCGCCGCGCGAGACCGAGGACGTGGCCATTGCGATCCTGCGATACGAAGACGGGGGCGTGGCCTGTGTGCGCGCAACCTGGGACATCCCGCCGCCGGTTCAGATAACGCTACACCACGGCAGCAAACTGAGTGTGCGATACGATGACAATTCGGCCGCGGTGCTGGACAGCGATGGCAGATTGCTCGAAGAGCGCCTGCTGCCGCCCGGTTTTCTTGCCGCCGAGATGGAACGACTAACGGCAGAGATCACCAGGCAGCCCGATCACGAGGCAGCCGCGGCGGCCATCGAGCGCCACTTGGCCGTCTCGGCGCTGCTGGAAGCGATCTACCTCTCGGCCCGCACCGAACATCCCGAGATCCCCCGGCGACTGTTCGAGGTACAGAAATGGCCCCAGCCCGAACGGTAAGACTCAGCCGCCAGGGTCCTGGTCCGACGGTACGGGCATGCGGCGGATTACCCCGCCGGCCCGCGCCAACCGGCTTGGGTTGGGCGCTGCTGGCAGTCAGTCTGCCCAACCTGCTGCCCGGAGTCGGTTGCATCGGACCCGGTGGCCCGGGCGGGGCACCGACGGTCTGGGTGGTCAGTGAAGAGCGCGAAATAACCACCGACACTCCGCCGCTGCTCGAGAACGAGATCTACTCGGCGTCGCGTGGGACGGTGGAGCTGTCCGCCGCGATCAACGAGACGGTTGCGTTGCAGGTCGGTTTGCGCGCCGGCAACCCGCCGGCCGGCCCGTTCAATATCCGGGTGACCGATCTCGATGGTCCGCACGGGCGGCTCGCAGCCCGCACGACCGTTTCGATCTATCGCGTGCACTATACGCGGGTGGAACAATTCGACAGCTGGTACCCGGCGCGCACCGGCCAGGCCACCGCTCCGCAAGACTTCCCGAACATACTCGTGCCGTGGGAAGCGCCGCGTGGCGGCGGACCGCTGCGCCTCGATCAGAGACGCAACGAGATCATCTGGATCGACCTGCACGTTCCGCCGACGACCGACCCCGGCGTATATGTCGGCCGACTCGAACTGGCGCGCGCAGCAGAGGGCGCGCCGGTGTTCTCCTGCCGCGTGCGCTTGACCGTCGTGCCGGTCGCGATCCCGAGCGCGCCCGGCCTGCCGCTGCTGTGCCGCGTGGACCCGCGCGACCTGCTGGGCGAGCACCTCAATTGGCCGCGCGTGTCCGCGGAGGAGACCCGCATCGTGCCCGACGCTCCCACGCACCAGGCGGCCAGACGGCTCGTCGACGCCACGATGCAACTGTTCCACGAGCATCGCACGACGCCGCTGCTGTGGGCCGGATTTCCGAAGTACCGGCTGACCGGCGACCGCTCGCTGGTGATCGACTGGGACGCATACGACCGCGTGGTATCCGGCTGGCTGGACGGCGACGCGTTCGACGACCGGGTCGGCCTGGCCCGCTGGCTGATCCCCGCCTCAGAGCAATACCCCGACGCCGAGCGCAACGG
>CAZDTB010000501.1:0-3671 GCA_964508075.1 uncultured Planctomycetales bacterium | reverse complement strand
AACGCGGAGAACATCCTGATGTGGCCGCTGGGCGGGTTGGCCTACGCCCACGCGCCGATGACGCCGTGGGCGCAGTTCGTGACGGTGGCGGCCGGCCCACTGGTAAACGTTGCTTTTTGCCTGTTTGCGGGCGCGATCCTGGTTTTCAAGAGCGGGACGCTTCAGGTGCTCGGCCTGAGCCCGTTCGAGAGTATCAACTTCGAGGTGATTTTCCGGCAGAGGCTGCCGCAGTGGACCTGGTATCTGGCGATCTTCTACTCGGTCAACTACTTCCTGCTGGCGCTGAATCTGTTGCCGATCTATCCGCTGGACGGCGGGCAGCTATTCCAGTGTCTGCTGTGGCCGTTCGTCGGCCTCCAACAGGCGTTGACGATCGCCTGTCAGGTGGGGATCGCGGGTTGCATCGGGCTGGGCTTGTGGGGGTTGATCGGTGGCGGCAGCGGGATGCTGATCTTCATCGCGTTGTTCGGCGGGTTCACATGCTGGCAGCGGTTGAAGATGCTGAAGTACGGAATGGTCGTGGACGAGCAGAGCAAGCATGCCCCTTATAAGGAATACAACCCACGACGGGGCGGCGGGTTCTTCGCGCGGATCTTCAAGTTCAAGCGGCGGCCGAAGCCGAGCGCGACGGAGTTCAAAAACCCCAATCCCGGTGGTTGGGAGCGAAAGGTTAAGGAAGAAGGCGAGCTGGCGGTGGAGCTCGACCGGATTCTGAAGAAGGTGCACGAGCAGGGGCTCAACAGTCTCAGCTACGTCGAGCGGCAGACGCTGCAACGAGCGACGCGCGAGCGCCAGAAGCGCGAGCATGACTTCGACCAGCAGACGCGCGTGTAGCGATTGGGGATTGGAGATTGCGGATTGGGGAATGCGGAATGACCGGGGGGCCTTTCGTGACAGTCTACATTCCGCGGTATGCGCCGCCGTCTATGACGATGCTTTGGCCGTTTACGTAGCTGGCGGGCTGGCTGCATAGGAATGCCACGACGCTGGCCAGCTCTTCGGGTTGGCCGAGGCGCTTGAGGGGGCACGATTCAGCCATCAGTTTCAGTTCGTGGTCGGCCGATGTGCGGTTTTTCTGTGCGCGGACTTCGGCGAACTCGCGGAGGCGGTCGGTCAGGTGGCTGCCGGGGCAGACGTTATTGACTAGGATGTTGTAGGAGCCGAGCTCGGTCGCGAGGGTCTTGGCGAGGCCGATGACGGCCGGGCGGATGGCGTTTGACAGGAGCAGGCCGTCGATGGGTTGTTTGACCGAGACACTGGTGATGTTGACGATGCGCCCCCACTGGCGCGCTTTCATCGCGGGCAGGCAGAGACGCACCAGGCGGACGACGTTCATGAGCGTGCTTTGAACCGCGTCGGCCCAGGCGGGCTCGTCGGCGGTGTCGAACGTGCCGGGAGTCGGCCCACCGGTGTTGGTGACCAGGATGTCGACGCCGCCCCACTTGTCGGTGGCGGCCTCGACGAATCGGCGGCAATCGTCGGGGTGGCTCACGTCGGCGACGACGGGGAGGACATCGGCGTGGGGGCTTGACTTTTTTGCCTGGGTCTCGATCTCACGGGCGGTGTGTTCGAGGGTTTCACGGTGCCGGGCGCAGATGGCGACGCGGCAGCCTTCGGCGGCGAGCTGGGCAGCGACGGCGCGGCCGAACCCTTTGCTGGCAGCAGCGACGAGAGCGACTTTCCCGGTGATGCCGAGGTCCATGGTGGTCTCCGTGTGAGGAAGCGTGGCAGCATGATACCGCGACAGCCCACCGCTTGCCGCGCAAGAGGTGGGGTACGCACGGCGGTCGCGTTATGATGCCCGGCGATGAGTGGTTCGAGCTATGTTTTTGCGGGCGGCGGGACGGGGGGGCATCTGTTTCCCGGGTTGGCGGTGGCGGCGGCGCTACGCCCGCGCGAGGCTAAGGGGGAGATTACCTTTTTCACGACGACGCGGGCGCTGGACAAGGAGCTGCTCGGGCAAACGGACTTCGCACAGATTGAGCAGGCGGTGCGGCCGTTGACGGTGAATCCGTTGCGCTTTCCGGCGTTTTGGTGGAGTTGGCACAAGAGTGTACGGGCGGCACGAACTTTTCTGGAAGACCAACGGCCGCGCGCGGTGCTGGGGCTGGGGGGTTATGCGGCGGGGCCGGCGGTGGTCGCGGCGCGGGGGTTGGGGATTCGGACGGCGATTCTGAATCAGGACGCGCTGCCCGGGCGGGCGAATCGCTACCTGGCACGTCACGCGGATCTGGTGGTGCTGCAATGGGAGACATCGAAGGAACACTTCCCGGTGGGGACGAATTGTCGAGTGTTGGGCTGTCCGATTCGGGCGGAGTTTGCAGGCGCTCGCCAGGAGGAGGGACACGCGCGGTTCGGACTCGATCCTGCGCGGCCGGTGGTACTGGTCACGGGTGCCTCGCAGGGCGCGCGGACGGTGAACCGCGTGATGCAGCGCGTCTGGCCGGAATTCGTGGCACATCATCCGGAGTGGCAGATTCTCCATCTCTCCGGACCGCTGGATGAAGAACAGACGCGGGCGGCGTACGCTGAGGCCGGGGTGGAAGCGAAAGTGCTGGCGTTCACGCACGAGATGTGGCTGGCGTTGGCGGCGGCGGACGCCGTCATCTCGCGGGCGGGAGCCTCGACCCTGGCGGAACTGGCCGCACTTGGCTTGCCGGCGGTGCTGCTGCCCTATCCCTACCATCGCGATCGGCATCAGCACGCCAACGCCCGCGTGCTGGTGGACGCCGGGGCGGCGGTGCTGGTGGAGGATCGCTTGGAGCCGGAGCTCAACCGCGGGCCCGTGCTGGAAGCCCTGGAGCGCCTGGCGGATCGGGCAGTACGGGCAGAAATGGCAAGAGCGGCGCTGGGACTGGCCCGGGCTGACGCGGCGGAGCGGGTCGCAGAGTGGATGACGGGATGAGGCTTGGCGCGGCCGGCGAAGGTATGCAGGGCCGGATTCCGCTTCCGATTGCGGGGGGTTAAAGTAAGCCCTGATGGCTGAGCGTGCTGGCGACGCGAGTTGCCGGAACATTCTGGTGGCGATTCCGAACTGGGTAGGCGATGTGGTGTTGGCGACGCCGGTGCTGGCGGCGTTGCGCGCGCATTTTGCCCGCGCGCGGATCACGTACCTGATGCGTGAGTACGTACGGGCGATCGCGGCGGGCGGGCGGTGGCACGATCGGGAGGTCTTTTGGCCGCGGCCGGGTTGGCGGGGCGCGTTGGGGACGCTGGGACTGGCGGGGCGTTTGAAAGCCGAGCGGTTTGACCTGGCGCTGTTGCTGACGAACTCGTTTCGGTCGGCGTTGGTCGCGTGGCTGGCGCGGATTCCGCGGCGGGTGGGGTATGCGCGTGACGGGAGGAGTGCGCTGCTGACGGATCGGCTAGTGCCGCTGAAGCGTGATGGAAAGTTCGTGCCGACTCCGGTGCTGCCCTACTACGTCAAGATCGCCGAACGGGTTGGATGCAAGGTCATGGACCGCAAGCTGCGGCTGGGCGTCACGGCGGAGCAGGAGCAGACGGGGGCGGAGTTGGCGCGACATTACGGTCTGGACGATGGGCGGCCTTACGCGGTGATCAACCCGGGGGCAGCGTTTGGGGCGGCAAAGTGTTGGCTGCCGGAGCGGTTTGCGGAAGTCTGCGACCGGTTGCGGGAACTGGTCATCGGCGATCATGCCGGACCGAACGCG
>CAZDTB010000500.1:3439-3674 GCA_964508075.1 uncultured Planctomycetales bacterium | reverse complement strand
CCTTTCACGCCGTTGCCGCGCTGATCGATTACGGCCTGGTGTTTGCGTCGGAGGCAAGCGCGCCCAGCGCCGGCGCGCTGATCACCGCGCGGGTCGTGCGCCTGATCACCAGCGCGATCGCGATCGCGGTATACGCGGCGATCACTTACAGCCTCTACAACAATATGGTCCGGAACTTCGACATGACCGTGCGGCGGCAGTCCCTCTCCGACGACCCGGATAGCGGCCCGCCCAC
>CAZDTB010000500.1:0-3429 GCA_964508075.1 uncultured Planctomycetales bacterium | reverse complement strand
TGACCGTGCGGCGGCAGTCGGCGTAAGCGTCGCGCGCTCGTCAGCCGCAGCCGTGACGGACTTATGCCCCAGCAGTCCACGCCCGGCACCTACCTGCGCAGGAAGTACTCCATCAGGTGGTGCGCTCGATCAGGCTGCATTTCGCCGACCTCGGCGTTCTCCTCATCGAACGCCTCGCCCCGGTTCGACGCGATCCCGCTGCCCGCCAGCACGAACATCGTGCGACCCGGTGCCTGCGCTGGCCTGGCTGTGGGGGCTGTTCGGGCGGGGATGACCAGCACTCGCCATTCGGGTTCCTCTCGCAGCCGGTCGAGCAGCGGGGCTGCGATTTGGGCGTCAATTGCCTCGAGAACGCGCACCTTCTCCGTCACGGCCCCGAGTGCGGAGAGCGTGAACAGATAGTGCACGTGCACGCAGACCACATCCACGGCATCGACAGCCGCGACCGCGGCCCGACCTTTTGCCGAGAGATCAGTGTTGGGCCGCCCGGTCGCGCCGGGTACTTCAAGCACCTCCCACCCGATCAGGCTCCCGATGCCGCGCATGATGTCGCTGCCCGTCACCAACCCTCCGCGCACCCCGTAGCGCTGCTCAAACGAAGGCAGCGTGCCGAGCGGCTGGCTCCCCCAGAGCCAGATCGCGCTGGCAACGTTCTCACCCAGGTCCTGCCGAACAAGATTGACATCGTGCTCGCTCAGTAGCGCCTCGGCGCGGAGCATCAGGTTGTACAGCGGTCTGGAATCGCTCCCGGGAGGCATGTGCCGCTTCGTCGGCTGGTTGAGAACCTGCTCCGGGGGCGTGGTTCGCAGTTCAGGCAGCGGGCCGGCACCCTCCCATACGCAAACGTTTCGGTAGCCGCCGCAGTCGCAGAACCGAAACCCCTCGTCGCCAAATGAGTCGTTCAAGGCGTCGATCAGTGGGGTCACTTCGGCGGCGGAGATCGACCCGGCCGTGAAGTCACGCATGTAGCCGTCGATCACCGTCACCAAGTCGCAACAGAACACCAGATCCTGTGGGCCGAATCTGATCCCACGCGCGTGTGCCGTCAGCGCTCCCTCGCCGGCCGGGTGACGCTCCGGTGCGTAGCCCAGTACGGCCAGGTGTGCGGCCGCCTCGCCGGGGAATTGCCTTTCGCCGACGGTGAACGTAGCCCCCAGGCGTCCACTCGCTGCCAGGGCGTCGAGCGCCGGCAGCCGGGCCGCCTGCAATGGTGTGCGCCCGTCCAACTCCGGGTGCGGTTCGCCGGGCGCTCCGTCGGGGATGATGATCGCGAACTTCATCGTGGTCGCTGGTGTGCTCCAGTCATTCGGCCTAGGCGCAGTCCGGCCGGGCTACCTCCGTCTCGGCGGGTTGAAGACGCGGCGGTATGTTAACCTGGTTTGTGGGTTGCGAGCGAGTAGCGCGGGGCGTGCTCGTTTTTTGCGGGGTCGGGGGGAGAGGCGGGTGCGGGTCGCTCGGGTACGAAGCGCGACTCGCCGATATCGAGACGTGCCGCGGGGGCCCCGCTGACGGTCGTGCCCGGGAGTACATCGCGAATGACGACGGCACCCGCTTCGACCCGCGCCGCCCGGCCGACTTTTCGATCGGGAATCACGCAGGCACCGATGCCGAGCGTGGCGGATTCGTCCACCTCGACCCCGCCGGCCAGTCGCACCGCCGGGTGCAGGAAGACACCCGTGCCGAGCCGGTTGTCGTGCTCGACGATCGAGCCGGCCGAGAGCACGCAGTGATCCGCGATCGAGGCGTGCACGCAGATCATGGCGCGCGGACCGACGATCAGGTGACCGCCCAGACGCGCCGAGGGGGCAATGCTGGCCAGCGGGTGTACGGCGGAGGCGAGGCACATGCCGGCGCGCCTGAGCAATCCCGCGATTCGCACCCGCGCGTGGTTGTCACCGATTGCAACGATCGCGGCTCCCACGCCGTTGCGGCGCAGCATCGGGATTTGCTCCATGCCGCCGTAGACCGTCAGACCATCGACCGAGGTGCCGTGCTTGTGCGAATCGGAGTCGAGAAACGCGATCGGGCGGTACCGCTCGGTCTGCAACAGGGTGTCCAGCACCAGACACCCGAGGCCGCCGGCGCCGAAAACCACTACTTCCGTCATCGATCGACTCCTGTCTTTCTTCTCTTATCGGTTACCTTTCGACCCGAAACGTGGTATCAATAACGGCGACGGGTCCCCCCACGCCGGACGCGGTTGGGCCCAGGTAGGCTCGGCGTGAACACTCGTCAGAACCAGGGAGATTGACCATGTTTCGCTTCGTGTTGGCATCCGTTGTCGCGGGGATTTGTCTGCTCGCTCCACCCGAGGAGAAGGACCAGCCCGCCCAGCCACCCGCTGATCAACCCGCGTCCCAGCCGGCGGTCCAGCCTGCTCCCCCGCGGAATCCCGTGCAAGCTCGCATCCTGGAGGAACTGCTGCGCGATGTCGAGCAGGACCGCCCGACGCCGATCCTCTCCGACGCTGCGGTCGGACGTAAGGCGATCGAGGACGAAACGCATGAGGGTGTCTCGTTGTTGCCCGATGGCACATCGCTGACCGAGCGGGCCGGCCGGCTCCATCGCAGCGGTAACCGGCTGGAGTTCTGTTTCACGTCAGGCAGCCCGGCGCCCGACGCGCCGGACGTGATGGAATTCAACAAGAACCGTTGGCTGGAGGCGATGGAGGCCGAGGCGGAGGCCGGTGTCGAGGAATTCATTATCTCCGCAGAGGTTACGCGCTATCGCGGCCAGAACTACCTCAACCTGTGGAAGTATCGCCGACAGATCAAGCACGGCAATCTGAGCCCGTAGGTTGGCCAGGCGCAAAGAAGGCGATGCTTTTTTCGGGCGAGAGCCGCGACTAAAGTGTGATTTAACCTTGGAAGTGGCTCTACATCATGGGGCCCCTTACATGCTGGGCTGCGACATGTGGGGGGCCCTTCACATATCCATCACTTGTCTCTCTATATTAACACCGGGACGGCACGACTGATAATAATTTTCTGCTGGGCGCTGTGAGAATCTGCGTTATCCTTGCCGATGTGGTCTGTGGTAAAACGGGTAGGTTGTGCCACTCTGCCCATTGCGACCGAAGGGAAGAGGAGCGGCAAGAGAGGCGGATTCCGGTCGGTGACGCCGCGCAGGGATGGGCGGCAAGCGGCCGATTGCATCGGCCCGAGCAGGGACGCGAACGGTCGATGCACGATACTGACAGCCGGCGCGAGTCGGCAACCGAACTTTGGGTGAATTCATTAAGGGTGCGGCGTCCTAAGGTCATCAAGACGATTCAGCGTGATCGCGATTGCCTCTGATGGCCCCCTCGCTCGAAACCCAACCCCCTGCCCCTGAGGGCCCGCACCTGAATTCACCCGATTTTTTTATGCGCGCAAGACTAGCCCGGACTATTCATACCGCAGAGAGCGCGGAGAGCGCAGAGTGTTGTTG